>DASZDB010000604.1:0-3089 GCA_035942495.1 Solirubrobacteraceae bacterium | reverse complement strand
GACCGGCGAGGCATCGATGCGCTTGAAGGCGGGGCGGTCTTCGGCCACGAGGCCGGTGATGGCGTCACGGACACGGCGCAGCAGCTGACTCACGGGAACTCCTCCGTTGGGGGTGTACATCTTGCTCATGTGTCGATCGTGCCGATCGCGCCGGCGCCGCGTGGGGCGGCTGGCTCCCGAGTTGAGGTACGGCAGGCCCCCGTCACGGGTGCGGCGCCTACCCCGGCGCCAGCACGAGCTCGGCGATCAGCGCCCGGTGGTCGCTGCCGGCGACGTTGTGCAGGCTGAACCGACGGACCCTGATCGGCGACGCGAACAGGACATGGTCGATCGTCAGCGGCGGGCGGTCGGCGGTCGTCGGCCAGGTCATGCGCAGCCCGTCGCCCGTGGCCTCGGCGGCATCGACGTATCCGCGATCGAGCAGGCGGCGCATCTCGCGGTGGTCGAGCGTCGCGTTGAAGTCGCCGAGCAGCACGCGCGGCACGCCACCGGCGCACGGGCCCGGCAGGTTGCGCAGCGCTCGCCGCCACGCGCGCGTGTTGGCCGGCGAGACCGGCGGCAGCGGGTGTATCGCGACCACTCGCAGCCAGGCCCCGTCGCGGTCCGCCATCAGCGCTTCGAGCTGCGTCGACGCGCTGCCCGGGCGCGGCCGCACGGCGCGCAACGGCGCGCGCGCAAGCAGGCCGAGCCCCGACCAGTGCCCGTCCGTTCGGACCGCGCGGCCAGGCAGCAGACTGCGCACGTCCGCGTCGTCAAGTCGCCGCAGGGCGTCCGGCGTGAGCTCCTGCAGGCTCAGGACGTCCACGTCGTGCTCGCGGACGAGCCGCACGACGGCCGCCGGATCGGCTTGCCCGATCAGCAGGTTGGCGCTCATCACGACGAGCGTCCGCCCGCCCGCGTCGGCCTCGGCTCGCCGCGGCCCGGGCAGCACCCGCGGCAGCATCGCCGCCAGCAACGCGACCGCGGCCACCGCCGCGACGGTCGCCACGGCCCGGCGGCGGAGCAGCAGCGCGACGGCGACCGGCACGGGCGCCAGCGCCGCCGCGTACGGCGAGAACGCGACGAGGGCGGTGAGCGGGTGGCCACGTTCGAGGCCGAGCGTGCGCAGCACTGCCCACAGGACCCATGGCGTCGCGACGACGACGGCGATCACGCGGTCGCGCGTCGGCCGCGGCGCCCTCGGGATCTCGCGACGGCCTCGCACCCACGGCGACGCTAGCCGGTCGCCGTGCGGGTTTGGTCCAGAAGCGATGGGGTTCGTATGGACGTTGCCCGTCGGGCGGGCAGCTTGACGATCCTGCGCGGGGCGTTCGCCCACCACGCGGTGTTGACGATGCGAGCCCACGACGACGAGGTCCGGCTGTGCGCGCTCTTCGCGGTCGAGCCCGCACGCGAAGGCGAAGTACGTAGGGCTGCTCAGCGCGGCCGCACGCCGCGCGTCACCGCGGTGCTGCGTGTCTCGCCGGGCGAGCCGCGAGCACGGCCATGGCGGCGTTGCGTCCGGGAATGCCGCTGACACCGCCGCCCCTGCGTGCTCCGGCGCCGCACAGGAGGATCGCCGGGTCGTCGGTCTCCACGCCCCAGCCACCCACAGCGCCGGGCTCGTCCGCGAACGGCCACGCGAGGTCGCCGTGGAAGATGTTGCCGCGCGGCATGCGCAGCTCTCGTCGAAGATCGGCCGGGCTGGCGACGTCGATGCATGGCTCGCCGTCCGCGGTGCGCATGATGCAGCCGGCGATCGGCTCGGCGAGCACCGCGTCCAGCGAGCGCAGGGTGGCGCGGACGGCGGCTTCGCGCGTCGCGGCAGCGTCACGGTCAAACAGTCGCGCGGGCATGTGCACCGCGAAGATCGTCATCGTCTGCGCGCCGGCGGCAGCGAGGTCGCGCCCGAGGATGCTCGGGTCGCTCAGCGTGTGGCAGTACGCCTCGCACGGGACGAGCGCCGGGATCTCGCCGGCGTGCGCGCCCGCGTACGCGGCGCCTAGCTGGTCGTCGGTCTCGTTGACGTGGAAGGTGCCGGTGAACGCGCGCTCGGGGGTCACCTGCGCGTCGCGCAGGCGCGGCAGGCGGCTGAGCAGGAGGTTGACCTTCAGCTGCGATCCGTCCGGCGTCGGCTGCGCCTGCGGGCGGCCGCGCAGGCGGTCGAGCTCGGCGGGTGCGACGTTGGCGAGGGTCCAGCGAGCGCCGAGCGAGGACTCGCTTGCGCCATCGCTCTGGCAGCGGACCTCGCCGTCGCCGACCCCGATCACCTCGACACCGGTGCAAACCTCCGCGCCGGCCGCGAGCGCGGCATCGTGCAGCGCCGCGGTCAGGGCGCCCATCCCGCCGACCGGCACCTCCCAGTCGCCCGTTCCGCCGCCGATCGCGTGGTACAGAAAGCAGCGGTTCTGGCGCAGCGCGGGGTCGTCGGTCGCCGCGAACGTGCCGATCAGCGCGTCGGTGAGCACGACACCGCGGACGAGGTCATCCGACAGCGCGTCGCGGACCACGGCCGCCAGCGGCGTTTCGAACAGCGCCTCCCACGCGGCGTCGTCGGCGACGAGACGCCGCATGTGCGCGCGCGAGCGCAGCGGCTCGAGCAGCGTCGGAAAGACCCGCTGCGCGACCTGTCGCACCATCGCGTAGAAGCGCTCCCACGCGACGAACTCCGCGTCGCTGCCCGTGACCGTCGCGAACGACGCGCGCGTCGCCTCCCGGTCATCCGGCGCGACGAGCAGCCCCCGGCCGCCGCCCCTGCGCGGGTCGGGTGTGTACGAGGAGACGGTCCGTCGCACGAACCGCACGGGCAGCGCCAGCTCGTCGGCGATGCGCCGCGGCAGCAGGCTGACGAGATAGGCGTAACGCGAGACGCGCACGTCGAAGCCGTCGAACACGCGCGCGGAGACCGCCGCGCCGCCGACGTTCTGACGGCGCTCGAGCACGACGCACGAAAGGCCGGCGCGGGCGAGGTACGCGGCGGCGACGAGCCCGTTGTGACCGCCGCCGACGATCACCGCGTCATACCGCGACCTCAGGGGCGCCATCCAGCCAGTCTCGCACCGGCCGGCCGCGGGGGTGTGGCGGATCAGCCTCGCGGGCCGAGGCTCATC
>DASZDB010000603.1:0-3595 GCA_035942495.1 Solirubrobacteraceae bacterium | reverse complement strand
CGCGGCACGCTGCACCTCCTGCCCGCCGACGAGCTCGCGCTGTGGGTCCGCGCGCAGGGCGTGATCACGCCGCGCTACGAGCAGGCGAGCTGGCGCAAGGCCTTCGGCATGACCAGCGCCGAGGCGGTCGCGGTGCTCGA
This sequence comes from Solirubrobacteraceae bacterium, assembly GCA_035942495.1. Classification (GTDB taxonomy): domain Bacteria; phylum Actinomycetota; class Thermoleophilia; order Solirubrobacterales; family Solirubrobacteraceae; genus CADCVQ01. Next base: position 3,455 of record DASZDB010000603.1, on the reverse strand, counting down.
TGCGATCCGCGACGCGCTCGACGGCGAGCCGCTGACGCGCGACGAGCTCGCCGCCGCCGTCGGCGAGCGCCTCGGCGAGCCGGGTCTTGGAGAGGCGGTGCGCGGGAGCTTCGGCACGATGCCGAAGCTGGCCGCCTTCCGCGGCGACGTCGTGTTCGCCAAGCCGGCCGGTCAGAAGGTGCGCTTCACCCGGCCGGACCGCTGGCTGGGGTCGGATTGGCGGCCGGCTGCGCCGGGGGAGGCGACGGCGGCCGTCATCCGCCGGCACCTCGCGGCGTACGGACCGGCCTCGCGTGAGACGTTCGCGCGCTGGTTCGGGATGCCGTCCGCGGCGCAGGCCGGCAAGCTCATCGCGGCGCTCGGCGACGACGTCGCAGCGGTCAGCGTCGAGGGCTGGAAGGGCTGGATGCTGGCGGCGGACGTCGCCGAGGCGGCGGCGTGCGTTGCGCGCGGCGTCGTGTCGCTGCTGCCGGCGTTCGACGAGTACGTCGTGGCGGCGCCGCGCGAGGAGACCCCGGTGCTGGCCGCCGTGCACAAGGACCGCGTCTACCGCCGCCAGGGCTGGCTGTCGCCGGTGCTGCTCGTCGACGGGCGGATCGCCGGGGTCTGGAGCCACGAGCGCAAGGGCGGCCGACTCGGGGTGACGATCGAGCCGTTCGCGCCCGTCGCGGACTTCGTGCGGGCGGGCGCCGAGCGCGAGGCGCAGCGGCTGGCGGAGTACTTCGGCGACGAGCTCGAGCTCGTCTGGGAGTAGGGATGTGTCAATTCGCCATCGGCGCCGCACGGCCTGCCCGGCGCGGTCGGGGCGCGCCGAGAGCGGATATCGCACCGGACGCGCCCGGATGCCGCGCACGGCGCTGGGGTGTGTCGAATGAGCCTCGCGGGCCGAGGGTTGATCGACCCACCCCACCGACGCTGACCCCGGCCGAACGTCCGCCACCGAACCGACCCACACCCTCATCGATGCCGTTTCGACTACGCGAGCACCACTGGACGGCGTCGCGAAGCGCACCATGCGAACCCGATGTCGTGCACGGAGGATGGCGTCTCTGGAGATAGGCCGCGCGGAGCGAGGCTTGATCGACTCAGCCAGGTGCCGCGCCGCGCTCCTCCTCGTCGGACGAGGCCCCCGACCGCGCGGCGCGCTGCTCGTACGCCCGCCGCGCCTCGGCGTCCGCGCCACCAAGCACGCGATCGAGCGCCAGCAGGCGCGCAAAGCCGTCGCGCACGACCGTCGGGACGACGGCGCCGAGCTTCGTCAGCGGCGCGATCCGGCGCGGGACGTAGACCTCGAAGCGCGGTGACCGCAGCGCGGCGACGATCGCGTCGGCCACCAGCGGCGGATCGATGTGCGGCACGAAGCGCGCCTGCGGCGTACCCGCCGACAGCTCGGTGTTGACGACGCCCGGCATCACGCACGTGATGTGGATCGGCGTGTCGCGCAGCTCCGCCCGCACCGCCTCGCTGACGCCCGCGACGAAGTGCTTCGTGCCGGAGTACGTCGCGCCGCCGGCAAAGCCGACCCTCGCCGCGGTGGAGGCGATGTTGACGATGTGACCGCGGTTGCGCGCCCGCATTCGCGGCAGCGCCTCCTTCATCCCGTGCAGCACTCCGTGGACGTTGATGTCGACGACTCGCCGCGCGGTCGCGTCGGACTCCGCGTCGAACGGACCGAGCGGCATGATCCCGGCGTTGTTGACGAGCACGTCGAGCGGGCCGAGCCGCGTCTCGACCTCGTCGAGAAACGCCCGGACCGAGTCGCGCTCCACGACGTTGACGTGCAGCGCGATCGTGCCGTGGCCGAGGTCCGCCGCGGTCTGCTCGGCCGCCGCGAGGTCGAGATCGCCGATCGCCACCTTCATCCGGGCCCGCACGCAGGCCGAAGCGGTCGCGCGGCCGATGCCGCGCCCGGCACCCGTGATCGCGACGACCTGGCGTTCGAGTGAGCGGGAGGAGCGGGCCATCGGGAGGGTTATCGTTGCGCCATCGCCAGCTTTCGCCAGGCCGGGCACCGGATCGCCTACACGGAGTATGGCTCCGGTACCCGCACCGTCGTGCTCATCCACGGCCTGCTGCTGTCCCAGCGCATGCACGAGCCGCTCGCGCGCGCGCTCGCGGCGCACGGCAACCGCGTGATCACGATCGACCTGCTCGGCCACGGCCGCTCGGACCGCCCGACGCAGCCGTCGCACTACTCGACCGCGCTGTTCGCCACGCAGGTCGTGGCGCTGCTCGACCATCTCGCGGTCGACGAGGCGGTGATCCTGGGCACGTCGCTGGGCGCCAACGTCGCGCTCGAGGTCTGCCACCTCGCGCCCGAGCGCGTGCGCGGCATGGTCATCGAGATGCCGGTCCTCGACCAGGCGCTGATCGCCTGCCTCGTGGCATTCGGCCCGCTGATGGTCGCGCTCGCGGTCGGGCGGCCGCTCGCCAAGCTCGTCGCGCTCGCCGCCCGCGCGATCCCCAGCCGCGGGCTGCCGTTCTACGCCGACATCGCGCTGGACACCGTGCGCCAGGACCCCGAGCCCAGCGGCGCCGTCCTGCAGGGCCTGTTCTTCGGCCGCACCGCGCCCCCGCCCGACGAGCGCAGCGCGATGCTCGCGCCGACGCTCGTCATCGGCCACAACCGCGACCCGATCCACCCGCTGACCGACGCCGGGATGCTCGCCGACGAGCTGCCCAACGGCCGCCTGCTGCAGGCCAACTCGTTCGTCGAGCTGCGCTCGACGCCCGACCGGCTGACCGACGAGATTGCGGCCTTCCTCGAGGCGTGCTGGAAGCCGACGCGGCGCACGGGCCGCGGCCGGCGTCCCGCAGCGGCGATCTGAGGCGTTCGCGGACGACGCCCACTAACCTTCCGGCCGATGTCCAGCCGTCAGGAAGAGAAGGAGCAGCGCAAGCAGGAGCGCCTCGCGCGTGAGGCCGCCGCGGCATCGGCGGCGAAGCGCAAGCGCCTGCTGCAGCTCATCGGCGGCGTCGTCGTGGCGTGCGCGATCATCGCGGGCGTGGCGTACGCGGTGTCCGGCGGCGGCGGTGATGGCGCAGACGGCGTGGGCGACGACAAGCTCACGGCCGCGGCGGAGGGCGCCGGCTGCGTGTACCGCGCCTTCCCGGACGAGGGGCAGGATCACACCACCGAGTCGCTCACGACCGCCGACTTCAAGACCAACCCGCCGACGTCCGGCCAGCACAACCCCAACCCGGCGCCGGACGGCATCTACGCAGGCGGCAACGAGCCGGCGATCGAGAACTGGGTGCACACGCTCGAGCACGGCCGGGTCCTCTTTCAGTACAAGCCGCGCACCGAGCCGAACGTCGTGCAGCAGCTGACCGCGCTCTTCAACGAGGACGTCGCGGACAGCGGCGGCGCGTACCACAGCGTCCTCATGCAGAACAACTCCGGCATGAAGCCACAGGTCGCAGCGGTCGCGTGGCGTCACTACATGGTCTGCGAC
>DASZDB010000602.1:0-4200 GCA_035942495.1 Solirubrobacteraceae bacterium | reverse complement strand
GCTTCCGTCGAGCTGCTCGCCCAGAGCCCAGCCCGACTGGAGGAGGCGCGCGCCCGCGTCGCCCTCGGCGGCGCCCTGCGTCGAGACGGACACCGCGTCGAGAGCCGCGAGCCGCTGCGCGAGGGTTACGAGCTCGCGCGCCGCTGTGGCGCCGACGCCCTTGCCGAGACCGCGCGATCTGAGCTGCGCGCGAGCGGCATCCGGCTTCGCCGCGAGGCACTCACCGGCGCGGCCGCCCTCACCGCCAGCGAGCAGCGGATCGCCGAGATGGCCGCCGGCGGGCTCTCCAACCCCGAGATCGCGCAGGAGCTGTTCGTAACGGTCAAGACGATCGAGATGCACCTGACGCACGTCTACCGCAAGCTCGACATCGGCCGCCGGGCGCAGCTCGCAGAGGCATTGGCCGCAAAAGACTAGGGCGCGGGTCCAGGGTGCTCCCCATCGCGCGCGCCGGACGATCCGATGAGGATCGCGGCCATGTCCACACACCTGACCCGCCTCTTTCGCAGGACCCGCACCGCGGGGCGCCGCAGCGCTGAACACGCCGCACGCACGCCCGCAAACCCGTCGACATGGAGCGCGGCAACGCTGCAGGCGCTCGCGCACGCCTCCGCGCTGGGACTGTTCATCCCGCCATCGACGTGGCACGCACCCCGCGAGCGGCAGGACAGACGATGACCACGGCGGCGACGGCGATCGCCACGACACCGCGGGCGACCTACGCACGGGTTGCCGCGCTGCCGCTGCGGGTCGAGGGATACGAACTCGCCGCCATGGAGCTCGCGGTCGACGATGACTACACCAGGCTGACGACCATCGTGCGCCTGCACGGCGACCGACAGGAGGGACGCGGCGAAGACACGACGTACGCACCACTCGCCCAACTCGCGTTGCGCGCTGCAGGACCGGTGCTGCCGCTCGCCGGCGAATGGACCCTCGACTCGTTCTCGGCGCACCTCGGCACGCTTGACCTCTTCCCGTCGGGAGCCGGCGAGCCGGATTTCCTCAACTTTCGCCGCTGGGCGTTTGAGAGCGCGGCACTGGACCTCGCCCTACGCCAAGCCGGACTGCCGCTGGCCGCCGCACTCGGTCGCGTGTCACGACCCGTCTCGTTCGTCGTCTCACCGGGACCCCACCACCCGGTCGACACCGTCGACGCGCACCTCGAGCTCTACCCCCGGCAGCGGTTCAAGCTCATGCTCACCCCGGCCTGGGACGACGCAACCGTGGAAGCCCTCGCGAGCACGGGCATGGTCGACGTCGTCGATCTCAAAGGCCAGTACGACGAGACGGTTCCCGTCGCGGTGCGTCCCGACCCGCCGCTCTACCGCCGCGTCCTGCGTGCCTTCGACAAGGCGTGGATCGAGGACCCCGGCGTTAGCGCCGCGACCGAGGCCGTTCTGCGTGGTCACTACGACCGCATCACGTGGGACGTCCCGATCCGCTCCGCGGCGGACATCGCAAACCGCCGCGTCAAGCCGCGGATGATCAACATGAAGCCGTCGCGCTTTGGCAGCGTCCGCGCGCTGATGGACGCCTACGACCACTGCGCACGCTTCGGGATCGCGACGTACGGCGGCGGCCAGTTCGAGCTGGGACCAGGGCGGGCGCAGATCCAGCTGCTCGCGTCCATCTTCCACCCCGACGCCCCCAACGACGTCGCGCCCTGCGCCTTCAACGAGCGCGTGCTGCGACGCGGGCTGCCGACCAGCCCGCTGGCGGTGGCGACGTTGCACAGCGGCTTCGGGCAGCCGCATGACGATCGGGACTCCGCAGAGCCGCGTTCAGCTTTCCACAACACCACCACAACCTGAGAGGCAGGACATGACCACCACCACCAACACCACGGTCGACCTCGCGCGCCGGCTTCTGATGGCATTCGAGGCCGGTGAGGACACCGTCGTAGACGACGTGATCCACCCGGCGTACGTCGATCACGCCCCCGCGGACGGCCCCGGCGGCCCCGATGGCGTTCGGCAGTCAATCCGCTGGCTCCGCGAGACCTTCGGCGACCGTCACGTGATCATCGAGGACCTGTTCGCGGGCGACGACCGGATCGTCGCGCGCGTGCGCTTCAGCGCCACCCAAACCGGCGAGCTCTTCGGCACCCCGCCGAGCGGCCGACGCTTTGAGACCGAGCAGATCCACATCTGGCGCGTGGCGGAGCGACGGCTCGCCGAGCACTGGATGGTCCGCGATGACCTCGCGACCATGCGTCAACTGGGTGCGCTCGACTGATGAGGTCGTCCGCCCGCGCCGGCGCGTTCACCCTTCGCCCGACGCATCTGGCACCTCCTCCAGCCGCGCGTCCAGTCAGAGAATCTCTCTATCTCTTGACATAGGAGCAGCGAAAGCGGGAGCTCGGGCCGCCGCCCTGGATACTCCGCCCGTGTCAGTGTTGCGCGCGATCTCGGTTCGCGTTCCAAGGGTGCTCCGCCTGTGGCACTGAATCGCAGCGCGCTGCCGCCGTTCTACTGGCCTCCGGGGGAGGGCGAGCCTGTCGATGGCCCGCCCTCCGAGCGGACCGTGCTCGGACACGACGTAGGCACATTTCGTGGCCGATGACTCCGGGAGGGTGGTTTCGGTTGCCCCAGCGGCCGGCGCCGAGCGGTTCGTCAACACGTCCGAACGTCAGTTCCTGGATTCGTTGCATCGACTCGATGAGGCTTGGAGAACGCGGGGGGTGCTCTCGGAGGACGCCGCTCGGCAGCAAGCACACCAGCTGCGGTCGGAGATCGAAGCGGTGGACCCGGCCGCCTTCAACGACCCCGAAAACTGGTGGGCGCTGGTTATCGAGCAACTGGAGCAGGCGCTGCTCTAAGTCGGGCAGAGCCCGCTATGGGCGTCGGCTTGGCGCATGACGTTCTTCAGCTTCCAGGCGAAAGCGGGAGCCGCCTCCGCTCTACTCTCGGGTCGTGGCTGAATCCGCTCCGCCAACCGCTAGACATCCGAGCGGCGCTGACGCGGCGGCGGCGGAGCCGTCAGCGGCCCTCGGCGCGCCCGGGTGGCGGCCCTGGACGGTCGGTGTCGCGGTCGTGGGCGCGCTCGCGCTCGTGATCGCCGGCCGATGGATCGTCTCGACGGCTACCGGCGCCAGCCTGGACGTGCTCGCTGGCGCGGCATTGATCGTGCTGAACGCGGCACCAATCGCTCTGGCACTGATCTTGGCCAATCTCCATGGCCGACCGGCCGCCAGCGACCTCGCGTTGCGCCGCCCACCGCTTGTACGCGCAATCTGGCTGGGTGTCGCCGTCTGGTTCGGGCTGACCGCGCTGACACTCTTGTGGGTCGCGGCACTGGGCCTCGACGCCGAGGACGGCCAGGCGCTGACGGAGCGGCTCGGGACCGAGGCGACCTTGTCCGTGATCGTCCTCGTGCTCGTCGTCGGGGTTATCGGGCCTCTCGGCGAAGAGGTGCTGTTCCGCGGATACATCTTTCGCACCCTGCTCAATTGGCGGGGCCTGTGGTCAGCGGCGACCGCAACAGGCGTCGCGTTCGCCGCGACTCACCTGGGATGGGTCTCGCTCGCGCTAATGGTCCCGATCGTCGTCATTGGTATCGGGATGTGCCTGGTTTATCACTGGACCGGGTCGCTGTATCCGTGTATCGGGGTGCACGCCTTCTCCAATGCGATTCCGCTCGCGGGCGCACTGGACTTCACCTGGCAGACCTCCGTGGTGATCGTCGTGGGCTCAACCCTCGCTGCGCTGACGCTAGCCCGGCTGCTCGCCCTCGGCCTGGACGGCGCGCATCGCGCAGCACGCGCCCACTGACCGGCCAGGCGGCTCTCGCTGTGAGGCAGAAGCAGTAGCGCCGGCCGGCCGCAGCGTCCGTTCAGCGTTCTTCTGTGGGATCCGCAGCCGGCGGCGACGGCGGGTGATCGAAGCGCGAGCCGGCGTCCCGCCTAGGGACCGGCTGTTTGTCGAGATCCAGCTCAGCCGAAGACGGCTGTGATGAGGCCGAGCGAAGCGCCCGGCCTGCGCGCAGGCGTCGTGGGCGCATCCCGATGTCGATGTTCGTCAGTCGGTACTGCCGGCCGGAATGATCCAATTGCAGCGCTGCCCGGTCACTGATGCGATGAGGTCGAAGTCGGCGTCGTAGTGCACGACGGTCAGGTCATGTTCTTCGGCGGCTGCCGCCACGAGCAGATCTGGAATTTTTCGTCCGCGCTGGCTCTGCTTTGCCAGCAGTCGCTGGACC
>DASZDB010000601.1:0-1857 GCA_035942495.1 Solirubrobacteraceae bacterium | reverse complement strand
CTGTGCCAGCCGCCGGGCACGGCGTGGCAGAAGGCGTGCACGCGCGCCTCGCGATCGGCCGTGAACGCGTCGGCGGCGGCGAATACGACGCCGGACGTCCCGAGCACGACGGACGCGGGGCCGGGCCGGGCCACGCCGACGCCGAGCGCGCCGGCGGCCTGGTCGCCGGCGCCGGCCGCGACCGGCGCCCCGCCAGGCGTCACGCCGCTGAGCGCAGGCGACTCGAGCGCCCGCGGCAGCCAGTCCGGATCAACGTCGAGTGCGCCGAGCATCTCGTCGCTCCAGCGCCGCCGCGCGACGTCGAACAGCAGCGTGCCCGAGGCGTCGGCGACGTCCGTGGCGTGCTCGCCGCAGAGCCGCAGCCGGACGTAGTCCTTGGGCAGCATGACGCGAGCGATCCGTCCATAGACGTCCGGCTCGTGGCGCGCGATCCAGCGCAGCTTCGGCGCGGTGAAGCCGGTCAGCGCGCGGTTGCCGGTCAGCTCGATGAGCCGCTGCAGCCCCACCGTTCGCTCGAGCTCCGCGCACTCGGCGCCCGTGCGCCCGTCGTTCCAGAGCATTGCGGGGCGCAGCACCCGGTCCGCGGCGTCGAGCGCGACGAGGCCGTGCATCTGCCCGGTGAGCCCGATGGCGTCGATCGTGCCGGCGCGCCCGAGTGCCTCGAGCACCGCCTCGGCCCCGGCCCACCAATCCTCGGGGTCCTGCTCGGCCCAGCCGGGGCGCGGGGTGCTCAACGCGTGCGGCACCTCGGCACGCGCGAGCACGGCACCGTCGTCGGCGCTGACGAGCAGCCCCTTGACCGACGACGTGCCGATGTCCAGCCCGGCGAGCAGCGTCACGCCGTCACCGCTCGACCGGACGGCGGGGGTGTGGCGAATGAGCCTCGCCCCGCGAGTGTGATTCGCCGCACCCCTACGCGCCGAGCGCCGCGTACACGAGCTCGTACGCGCCGATCGCATCCTTGCGCGCCTGCGCCTCGCGCAAGCGGTTGTCGAGGTGCATGCCGCTGGCGATCGCGTAGACGCCGTGGCCGTCGAGCGCGTCGCGGACGTCGTCGAGGTTGTCGTCGCAGAGCTCCCAGACGCGTCTTCATGTCTCTGCCTCCTCCTTGGACAAGTCGATGACGGCGGCCGTGCGCGCGCTGCGGCGAGCCGCCTCGATGACGCGCAGCCCGGCCACGCTGTCGCGCGGGTCGACGGGCATCGGCCTTCCCTCGCGCAGCGTGTCGCGCACGCCCGCGTAGAAGCGCTCGTAGGCGCCCGGCTCGATCGGCATCCAGCGTTCGCCGTTCTCGTCGGCGAAGCGCGCGGGCTCGCCCTCGCCCCAGTTGGCGTCGCCCGGCCGCAGCCCGGCGGCGAGCTGGTCCTCCTGTGGATCCAGGCCCGGCGTCTCGATCCCGGCGCGCGTCCCGGCGGCGCGCAGCGAGCGCCCGCCGACCGGCGCGATCGCGCTCATCCACAGATGCGACCGCACCCCGCCGTCGTGTTCGAGCGCCACGAAGACGTCGTCGTCGACGACGGCATCCGCGCGACGCATGATCGCCACCCGCAGCGAGCCTGAGCCGCTCATGCGAGCGTCACGGCGCGGCCCGCCTCGGCCGAGCGATACAGCGCCTCGATGGTGCGCGCCTGGCCGAGGGCGTCGTCGCGGCCCAGCAGCGGCGCCCGCTCCCCGGCGATCGCGGCGGCGGCGTCCTCGAGCTCGAGCGTATAGCTGTCGGCCGCCTCGACCTGGACGAGCTCGCGCTCGAGGCCGCGTTCGACGACGATCTGCGGGCGGATCGCGTGCCACGGGTCGGGCAGCAGCATCCGACCCTCGTCGCCGACGATCTCAAGCTCGCTGCGCGAGTACGTGTCC
>DASZDB010000600.1:0-3161 GCA_035942495.1 Solirubrobacteraceae bacterium | reverse complement strand
GTGCCAGACGTGGGGAATCCGCGCGACTCGCGCCGCCGCGCTGCCGCCGAGCGTGACGGAGGTGTTCGTGTGCACGAGCGCGATGTCGCGCGCGCGCGCCAGCCGCGCCAGGCCTCCGGCGTCGCGCGCGAGCGACGCGCCGATCCGCACGAGACCGGCGGCTGACATCGATGCGCGCCGCAGCACCGCCAGCGGGCGGACGACCACCTCGACGCCGGCGTCCGCAAGGTCGCGGCGCAGCTCGCCGTCCATCGCCAGCACGACGAGCGGGCGGTAGCGCGCGCGATCCAGCCCGCCCGCGAGCAGCGCAAGCTGACGGTCGGCGCCGTAACGCCCCGCCGACGAATGCAGGTACAGGACGGTGCGGGGACGGGCGGTCAGGTGGACCCGAGCTCCACCGCGAGCGCCTCGGCCGGCGCCTGCGGCACCCGGTCGGGATGCAGGATGTGGGCGAGCAGCTCCAGGCCGTCGATCAGCCGCGGCCCGGGTCGCGAGAAGAACGCGGACGCGTTGACGGCGACGACCTGGTCGGCGCCCAGCGTGCGCAGGCGGTCGGCGAAGCCCTCGGCCTCGACGAGGGCACGTGCGGCGTCGTAGCCGCAGGGCATGACGATCACGATCTCCGGCCGCGCCGCGGCGACCTCCTCCCACGTCGCCTGGCGCGACGGCTCGCCCGTGAAGCCGAGCACGTCCTCGCCGCCCGCCATCTCGATGAGCTGCGGTGTCCAGTGGCCGGCGACGAAGACCGGGTCCATCCACTCGAGCGCGGCCACCCGCGGGCGCGGTGCGCCGCGGACCGCGAGCCGTACGACGTCCGCCCGCCGAGCGGTCCGCGCGATGACGTCCAGCGCCGCGTCCTTGGCATCGGTCGCCTGCGCGATCGTGCGCACGTCGCCGACGGTCTCGCCGTACGTCGTCGGGTCCAGCGCGATCACCCGCGGCGGCCCGGGCAGCGTCTGCGCGAGCGCCTGCACCTCGTCGACCGAGACGGCACAGACGTGGCAGAGCGCCTGCGTGACGATGAGGTCGGGCTCGAGCTCGCGCAGGAGCTCCTCGTCGAGCTCGTAGATCGAGTCGCCGCCCGCGGTGCGCTCGCGCACCGCCGCGTCGATCGCACCCGGCGAGAGCCCCGGCTCGAGCACGTCGCGCGTCACTTGAGGTAGATCCTGCGCCGCGTCGGGGTAGTCGCACTCGTGCGTGACGCCGACGACGTCTTCGCCGAGGCCGAGGGCGAACAGCAGCTCGGTAGCGTGGGGCACGAGGCTCACGATCCGCATAAGGAGAGCGTATGGCACGACTGAGCGACGCAGAGATCGACGAGCGGCTGGCCCGCGGGAGCCAGTGGCGGCGCGAGGGCGACAGCATCGTCCGCGACCTCGAATGCTCGAGCTTCAACACTGCGATGGCGCTGGCCAACGCGGTCGCCGAGGCGGCGGACAGGGCCAACCACCATCCCGACATCCTCGTGCACGGCTACAAGCACGTGCGCCTCACGCTCTCGACGCATTCGGCCGGCGGGATCACCGAGAACGACTTCGCCCTGGCCGGGATGATCGACGGGCTGATCTGAGCCCGGCCGGGCTGCATTCCGGCCGGGTTCGCCCGGACGGCTGCTACCCTCGGCGACGCAGCGTCAATGAACGACGACCGACCTCGAAGTCGCGGCCAGCACCCTAGGCCCGGCCGCAACCACCCCTCTTGATCGCGCTCCTGCTCAGCGCGGTCGTCGTGCTGATCTTCGCCAACGGCTTCTTCGTCGCCGCGGAGTTCGCGCTCGTCCGCGCACGGCGGGCGAGGATCGAGGAGCTGGCCGACGCCGGTGACCGCAAGGCGCGGCTCGTGCTCGCGCAGCTCGACGACCTCAGCGAGTACCTGTCGGCCTGCCAGTTCGGCATCACGATGGCCTCGCTGGGCATCGGCTTCCTCGGCGAGCCCGCGATCGCGGACCTTGTCGAGCCGGCGTTCGGCGAGCTCTCGCACGCCGTCGCGGCGCCGATCGCGATCGCGATCGCCTACATCATCGTCACCACCGCCCACATCACGGCCGGCGAGCAGGTGCCGAAGATCTACGCGATCGTCAACGCCGAGCAGGTCGCCCGCTGGATCGCCCGGCCGCTGAACATCTTCAACAAGGTCATGCGGCCGTTCATCCACCTGCTCAACAAGATGTCCAGCGCCATGCTGCGCCCGCTCGGCATCAAGGGCAACGCCGACTTCGAGGAGGGCGCGACCCCCGAGGAAGTGCGCACGCTGATCGCCCAGGCGCATGCTGGCGGCCACCTCGACCCCGGCGAGGCGGGGATGCTGACGGGCGTCTTTCACCTCCACGATCAACAGGCGCGCCAGGTCATGACGCCGATCCCGGCGGTCGTCACCGTCGACATCTCCGAGGACGTCGGCACCGCGATGCGGCTGTGCATCTCGACCGGCCACACGCGCCTGCCCGTAACAGAGGACCACAACGCCGACCGTGTGAAGGGCGTCGTGCACTCCAACTCACTGGCGCGGATCCTCATGGCCGAGGGCTCCGAAGCCTCGATCGAGCCGGCCATCAAGCCCGCGACGATCGTGCCCGAGACCAAGCCGCTGGACGACCTACTCGCCGATCTGCAGCGCAACCGCGCGACGATGTCGGTCGTCATCGACGAGTACGGCCGTGTCGCCGGCATCGTCACGGTGGAGGACATCATCGAGGAGATCGTCGGCGAAATCGACGACGAGACCGATCCGGCGGGCGGCGACGTGCGCCAGCTCGCCAACGGCGACTGGTACGTGCGCGGCCACGTCGCGATCACCGACCTCGCCGACTACCACCTCGCGCTGCCCGTCGACAGCGACGCCTACAACTCGATCGGCGGCTTCGTCTTCGCGAGGCTCGGCCGGCTGCCCAAGCGCGGCGACACGGTCAACGCCAACGGCTACTCGATCCGGGTCGAGTCCGTGCGCGAGAACCGCATCGAGGCGGTGCGCATCCGCGAGCGCCGCGTCGCCGCGGCGGCGGAGCGGGAAGCCGGCAGCGCGTAGGCGCTTTGGCGCGTGTGCGCTGTCGCGCTGCGTTGGCGTCGCCGACGGCGAAGTGCAGCTCTGAGGGTGCGTGTGAGTCGTGGGGGTGCGGGCGGGAGTCCGGGTTTGGCGTGGTCGTGGCTCGCCGAGTGCGGATA
>DASZDB010000599.1:0-4506 GCA_035942495.1 Solirubrobacteraceae bacterium | reverse complement strand
CTCGTCGCGCAGCAGCGCCTTGAGCGCCTCGTCGCCCGAGCGGGCGCGGACGAGGCGATAGCCGGTCGGCTCGAGGATCGCCTCGAGCGCGAGGAGGTTCTCCTCGTGGTCGTCGACGAGCAGGATCGCGGTGTTCGAGCGGACGTCCCTCATGGCAGCGATCGGGTGGAGGAGGCCGCGAGCTCGACGAGCGCGGGGCCGATCTCGGTGAGTTCGAGCACGTGCGCCTCGGGGGTGGACCACAGCGCGGCCTCGGGCATCTCGCGCCGCTCGGCGGTCGCGGGGTTCTGCACGATCGTCGTGCCGCCGCGGGCGGCGATCTTCGCCAGCCCCACCGCCCCGTCGGCGTTGGCCCCGGTCAGCACGACGCCGGCGGCGCGGTCGCCGTAGGCGTCGGCGGCCGAGCCGAGCAGGATGTCGATCGACGGCCGGCTGAAGTGCAGCGGCTCGTCGACGGAGAGCGAGAGCGCGCCCGGCTCGACGAGCAGGTGGTAGCCGGCCGGCGCGACGACGACTTCGCCGGGCGAGAGCTCCTGCTTGTCCTCCGCCTCGCAGACCGCCATCGCGCAGCGCGCGTCGAGCAGGTGCTCGAGCGCACCGTCGCGCCCGTCGTCCTGACGGTGCTGGGCGATCACCACGGCCGCGCCGAAGTCGGCCGGCAGGTAGCCAAGCACGGTCTCGATCGCGTGCAGCCCGCCCCAGGACGCTCCGACGGCGACGAGCGCCAAGCGCGTCATGCCCGCCGCCGGAAGATCTTCTCCGCCTCCACGAGCGGCTCGTAATCGTCGGCGTGACGGGAGTGGCGCAGCGACTCCTTGCGGCCCAGCGCGAGGATCCCGAGGCGCGTCATGCTCTCACCGAAGAGCCCGAGCACCTTCTCCTGCAACTCTGGGCCGAAGTAGATGAGCACGTTGCGGCACACGATGAGCTGAAACTCGTTGAACGATCCATCGGTGACCAGATTGTGCTGTGCGAAGACCGTTCCTGCAGCGAGCGAGGGGTCAAAGCGGGCGACGTCGCCTTCCGCGCTGTAATACGCCGAGAAGGAGTCCTTGCCGCCGGCGCGCTGGTAGTTCTCGGTGTAGAGCTGCATGCGCTCGAGCGGGAATGCGCCCGCCCGCGCCCGCTGCAAAGCCGCCTCGTCGATGTCGGTCGCGTAGATCCGCGCGCGCTCGAGCAGTCCCTCCTCGCGCAGCGCGATCGCCACGGAGTAGATCTCCTCGCCGGTCGAGCAGCCCGCGTTCCAGACCCGGATGAACGGATAGGTGCGCAGCACGGGGAAGACGTGCGTGCGCAGCGCGCGATGAAAGCTCGGGTCGCGGAACATCTCGGTGACGTTGATCGAGAGGTCGCGCAGCAGGCGGTCCATGCAGGCGGGCTCGTGCAGGATGCGCTCCTGCAGCCCCGAGATCGTCTGCAGCCCCTCGCCGTACACACGGTGCCACAGCCGCCGGCGCAGCGAGGCCAGCGCGTACCCGCGAAAGTCGTAGCCGTAGGCGCGCTGGATGGCCTCGAGCAACAGCTCGATCTCCAGCCGCTCGCGCGCCTCGTGGGCATCCCCGGTCACCCGTAGAGCCAGACCCGCATGAGCGAGATGAGCTGATCGATATCCACCGGCTTGGTGATGTAGTCCGAGGCTCCGGCGGCGATCGACTTCTCGCGGTCGCCCTTCATCGCCTTCGCGGTCAGGGAGATGATCGGCAGGTCGGCGAAGCGCGGGTCGGCGCGCAGCGCACGCGTCGTCTCGTGCCCGTCGAGCTCGGGCATCATCACGTCCATCAGCACGAGGTCGACCACCGGGTCGGCGTCGAGCGACTCGATCGCGTCACGCCCGTTCTCGGCGAAGCGCACCTCCATCCCGCGCGCCTCGAGGGCGCTCGTCAGCGCGAACACGTTGCGCACGTCGTCGTCGACGATCAGCACGCGCTTGCCGGCCAGAACGTCGTCGTGCGCGTGCAGCTGCTCGAGCACGCGGCGGCTGTCGGCGGGCAGGCCGGCCTCGGGCCGGTGCAGGAACAGCGCGGTCTCGTCGAGCAGGCGCTCGGGCGACGCGGCGTCCTTGACGATGATCGAGTCCGCGTAGCGGCGCAGGCGCGTCTCCTCGCGGCGCGTGAGTTCCTTGCCCGTGTGCACGATGACCGGCACGTCGCGATGGCGCTCGTCGGCCTGCAGGTGGTCGAGCAGCGCGAAGCCCGTCGTCTTGGGGAGCTTCAGGTCGAGCACGATGCAGTCGAAGCGGTCGGCGTTCAGCGCCTCGAGCGCCTCCTCGCTCGAGTCGACCGCCGTGACCGCGATGTCGTCGCCGGCGCCGACGAGCTCGACGACGCTGCGCCGCTGCACCTCGTCGTCCTCGACGACGAGCAGGCGGCGAAGCGGCCGCTCGAGGAACGCCGTCGCCGCCGTGAACGTCCGCGCGAGCTCGTCGGACTCGACCGGCCGCTCGAGGAAGCCGGCCGCCCCCGCCCGCAGCGCGGCGATGCGCTGCTCGGCGGCGCCGAATGCATAGACCGGGATGTGGCGCGTGCGCGGGTGGCGCTTGAGCTGATCGAGGATCCCCTCACCGCCCGGGACCGGCACCGCGAGCAGGATGAGGTCGGGCGCGAGCTCGCGCGCGAGCGTCACGCCGGCGTTGCCGCGCGGGGCGACGACGGCACGGAAGCCGTGCTCGCGGGCCTGTACGAGCGCGCGCAGCGAGGCATCGGGATCGTCCTCCACGATCAGCGCGACCCGATCGCCGGGCGCGATCCGGCCGCGGTCGTCGTCGACGACGGGCAGGTCCCCGTCGTCGGGCAGCGCGACGCCAGGCGCCAGCGCGGCGGCGGCGGCCGGCGCGGAGAACGCGAGCTCGGCAGCGTCCGCCGCGTCCGTCGCGACCGCGGCGGCGGGGAGCGCGGGCTCGGCCGCCGCGACGGCCTCGCTGTAGGCCGGCAGCAGCAGCTCAAAGCAGCTGCCCTCGCCCGCCGTGCTCTGCACGCGGATCTCGCCGCCCAGCGCGCGCGTGATCTCACGTGAGATCGACAGGCCCAAGCCGGTCCCGCCGAAGCGCCGGCTCGTCGTGCCGTCCGCCTGCTGGAAGGCCTCGAAGATGAGCCGCAGCTTGTCCGCGGCGATACCGATGCCGGTGTCGCGGACGGTGACGCTCAGCGTGTACGGCGAGTCGGCGGGTGCCGCGTCGAGCACGAGCTCCACGCGCCCGGACTCCGTGAACTTGAACGCGTTGGAGAGCAGGTTGCGCAGCACCTGCTGCAGGCGCTGCTCGTCGGTGAACACCTCGGCGGGCGCCTCGTCGGTCGTGCGCACCTCGAAGTCGAGCCCCTTCTGCTCTGCGACCGAGGCGAACGCGCGCTCGACGTACTCGCGGATCCCGGAGAGCGACGACATCCCCGGGTTGATCTCCATCTTGCCGGCCTCGATCTTCGTCAGGTCGAGGATGTCCGAGATGAGCGAGAGCAGGTCGGCCCCCGCGGTGTGGATCGTCGAGGCGAACTCGACCTGCTTGTCGGTGAGGTTTCGCTCGGGATTCTCGGCGAGCAGCTTGGAGAGGATCAGCAGGCTGTTGAGCGGCGTGCGCAGCTCGTGGCTCATGTTCGCCAGGAACTCCGACTTGTACTTCGAGCTGACCGCGAGCTGCGCGGCCTTCTCCTCGAGGTCCAGGCGGGCCCGTTCGATCTCGGCGTTCTGGATCTCGATGTCGCGGTTCTGGCGGCTGAGCAGCTCGGCCTTCTCCTGGAGCTCCTCGTTGGTCTGCTGCAGCTCCTCCTGCTGGGTCTGCAGCAGCTCCTCCGACGCGCGCAGCGACTGCGTCTGCTGCTCGAGCTCGGCGTTTGAGCGCTTGAGCTCCTCCTGCTGGCTCTGCAGCTCCTCGGACTGCGACTGCAGCTCCTCCGCCAGCGACTGGGACTGCTCGAGCAGCTCCTCGGTGCGGCGGTTGGCGAACATCGCGTTCAGGACGACGCCGAGCGTCTCCGCGAGCTGCTCGAGGAACGCCTGGTAGACGTCGGAGAACGGGTGCAGCGAGGCAAGCTCGACGACCGCCAGCACCCGCTCCTCGAACAGGATCGGCATGACGACGATGTTCACCGGCGTCGCCTCGCCGAGGCCCGACGTGACCTTGATGTAGTCCGGCGGCGCCTCGGACACGAGGATGCTCTTGCCCTCCAGGGCCGCCTGGCCGACGAGCGCCTCGCCGATCTTGAAGCGGTTGGAGACCGACTTGCGCTGCTGGTAGCCGTAGCTGGCGATCAGCCGCAGCTCGGGCTCGCTGCCGTTGTCGGCGTGGGTGAGGAAGAACGCGCCGTGTTGAGCGGAGACGAGCGGCGAGATCTCGGACATGATCAGCCGCGAGACCGTGCCGAGGTCGCGCTGGCCCTGCATGAGGCCGGAGATCCGCGCGAGGTTCGTGTTCAGCCAGTCCTGCTCGGCGTTCTTCTGCGTCGTCTCGCGCAGGTTGGCGATCATCTGGTTGATCGTGTCCGACAGCTCCGCGACCTCGCCCATCGCCTCGAC
>DASZDB010000598.1:0-1969 GCA_035942495.1 Solirubrobacteraceae bacterium | reverse complement strand
GGCCTGGAGGTCGTGCTCGCCGACGGCCAGGTCGTCACGCGCGGCGGCCACGAGGTCGACGTGCCCGGCTACGACCTGCTCGGCGCGTTCGTCGGCTCGGAGGGCACCCTCGGGATCTGCACGAAGGTCACGCTGCGCGTCGTCCCCAAGCCCGAGACGGTGAAGACGATGGTGGCGTTCTTCGAGACGACGAGCAGCGCGGGCGAGACCGTGTCGGAGATCGTCTCCGGCGGCGTCGTTCCGGGCGCGATCGAGATGATGGACACGCTGACGATCGAGGCCGCGGAGAAGGCCGTCGGTGCGGGCTTTCCGACCGACGCGGGCGCGGCGCTCATCGTCGAGCTCGACGGCTCGATCGCCGAGTGCGACGCCTGCTTCGACGACGTCGTGGCGATCTGCGAGCGCAACGGCGCGACATCGATCCGGATCGCCGAGGACGACGACGAGCGCGCGCTGATCTGGCGCACCCGCAAGGCGGCGTTCGCCGCCATGGGGCGCCTCGCCCCGAACTACTACGTCCAGGACGGCGTCATCCCGCGCACGAAGCTGCCCGAGGTCCTGGCGCGGATCGCGGCGCTGTCGGAGGAGTACGGGATGCGCGTCGCCAACGTCTTTCACGCCGGCGACGGCAACCTGCACCCGCTCGTCCTCTACGACGGCGAGGCGCAGGCCGAGCGTGCCGAGGAGCTCGCCGGCATGGTCGTCAAGGCGTGCGTCGAAGCGGGCGGGTCGATCACGGGTGAGCACGGCGTCGGGGTCGACAAGAAGCAGTACATGCCGAGCATGTTCGACGAGCCCGACCTCGCCGCGTTCCAGCACCTGCGCTGCGCGTTCGATCCGCGCGGGCTGGCGAACCCGGGCAAGGTCATGCCGACGCCGCGCCTGTGCGGCGAGGTGCCGGGCCCGTACCGCGTGCACCCGCTGGAGCGCGACGGGATCGCGGAGCGATTTTGAGGGCGCAGGAGGTTCGCAGCCAGACGCCCGCCACGGCGCAGGAGGCGGCGGCGCTGCTGCAGGCCTGCACCGCCGACGGCATCGGCGTCCGGATCGCCGGCGCGGGCACCAAGGCGTGGGGCAGCCCCGGGAGCGAATGCGGCGTCGAGCTGCGTACGGCGGCGCTGGACGCCATCCTCGAGCACAACGTCGGCGACTTCACGGCCGTCGTGCAGCCGGGGGTCTCGCTGCGCGAGCTCGAGGAGCGCTTCGCCGCCAGCGGGCAGATGCTGGCGCTCGATCCGTCCTTCGGGGAGGGCGACGGCGCGACGATCGGCGGTGCGATCGCGACCGGCGACTCGGGTCCGTTGCGGCATCGCTACGGCGCCGCGCGGGATCTCGCGCTCGGCGTCGCGGTCGCCCTGTCGGACGGCTCGATCGCGCGCGCGGGCGGGAAGGTCATCAAGAACGTCGCCGGCTATGACCTGGCCAAGCTCTACAGCGGCTCGTTCGGGACGCTCGGACTGATCACGGAGATCGCCGTGCGGCTGCATCCGAAGCCGCCGGCGCAGGCGACCGCGATCGGCACGACCGACGACCCGGGGATCCTGCAGCGCGCCGCGATCGCGCTCGCCGCGAGCTCGCTGGAGGCGCAGTCGCTCGACGTGCGCTGGGAGGCGCAGAGCGGCTCTGTCCTCGCGCGCTACGCGGGGATCGCCGCGATCGAGCAGGCCGACGCGGCCGAGCGCGTGCTCGGCGACATCGGCGTCGAGGCCGCGGCGACGCAGGACGACGACGAGCTGTGGGCACACCAGCGTGGCGCCCAGCGCAGCGTCGACGGCGGCGCCGTGGTGCGCGTCTCCGGCCGTCCCACCCGCCTGGCCGACGCGTGCGTGGCCGCGCAGATCGCGGGGGCGAGCCTCGTCGGCCGTGCGGCGCTGGGCCTGTGGTGGATCAGCCTTCCGGCGACGGCGCCCGGCGAGCTCGTCACCGCGATCGCGCGGCTGCGCAAGGTGCTCGCGCCGTCGCCCTGCGT
>DASZDB010000597.1:0-1729 GCA_035942495.1 Solirubrobacteraceae bacterium | reverse complement strand
GTCCGGAGCTGTGGAACATCTACAACGGGCGGATCCGCCGCGGCGAGAGCGTGCGCGTGTTCCCGATCTCCAACTGGACGGAGCTCGATGTGTGGGAGTACCTCGCCGTCGAGCAGCTCGAGGTGCCGTCGATCTACTTCGCGCACGACCGGGAGGTCTTCGCGCGCGACGGGATGCTCTACGCGATGTCCGATCACGTGCAGCTCATCGACGGCGAGCAGCCGTTCAGCGAGTCGGTGCGCTACCGCACGGTCGGCGACATGAGCTGCACCGGCGCGGTGCGCTCAAGCGCCGCCGACCTGGGCTCGGTTGTGGCGGAGATCGCCGCGACGCAGATCACCGAGCGCGGCGAGACCCGCGCCGATGACCGCGCGACCGAGGCGGCGATGGAGGACCGCAAGGTGGCGGGCTACTTCTAAATGGTGTCGCTGGCGTCCGCAGACCTGCTGAGACTGGCGACCGCCGGCTCGGTCGACGACGGCAAGTCGACGCTGATCGGGCGGCTGCTGTTTGACGCCAAGCAGGTCCTGACCGACCAGCTTGCGCACGTCGAGGAGGCGTCGCGCCGCCGCGGCGCCGCGATCGTCGACCTGTCCTTGCTCGTCGACGGGCTGCGCGCCGAGCGCGAGCAGGGCATCACGATCGACGTCGCCTACCGCTACTTCGCGACCGCTCAGCGGACGTTCATCATCGCCGACACCCCCGGCCATGTGCAGTACACGCGCAACATGGTGACCGGCGCCTCCACGGCCGACCTCGCGGTGATCCTCGTCGACGCGCGCAAGGGCCTGCTCGAGCAGTCCAAGCGCCACGCCTTCATCTCCTCGCTGCTGGGCATCGCCCACCTCGTCGTCGCGGTCAACAAGATGGACCTCGTCGACTACGACGAAGAGACCTTCGACACGATCGTGCGCGATTTCTCGGACTTCGCGCGCGGCCTGGGCGGCGTGCGCGACATCGTCTACGTGCCGATCAGCGCCCGCGACGGCGACAACGTCGTCGACGCTTCACCCAACATGCCGTGGTACGGCGGCACGCCGCTGCTCGAGCACCTCGAGACCGTCCAGCTCGCCGACGACCGCAACCTCGATGATGCGCGCTTTCCGGTGCAGTGGGTCATCCGCGACCACGACAGCGACTACCGCGGCTACGCCGGCCAGCTCGCCGGCGGGATCCTGCGCAGCGGCGACGAGGTCCTCGTGCTGCCCTCCGGCCAGACCACGCGGATCGCGAGGATCGACACCTTCGGCAAGGAGCTCGACGAGGCCGTCGCGGGCATGTCGGTGACGCTGCTGCTCGATGACGAGATCGACGTCTCGCGCGGCGACATCATCTGCCACGCCGACCGCGCTCCGCAGCTGGCTCGCGAGCTCGACGCGACCGTCTGCTGGATGAGCGACGCGCCGCTGCGTGCCGGTGCGCGCTACGCCATCAAACACGCGACCCACAGCGCCCGCGCGATCGTCGACGACGTCGTCGACCGCATCGACGTCCACACGCTCTCTGCCGAAGGCGGCGCCAGCGAGCTCGGCCTCAACGACATCGGACGCGTGCGCCTACGCACGTCGAAGCCGATGGCGTTCGACCCCTACGCGCGCAACCGCGCCACCGGGTCGTTCATCCTCATCGACGATTCGAGCAACGACACGGTCGGTGCTGGCATGATCGTGTGATCGTCAACCGCCGCCCGAAGCTCGAGATCATCGCCCCCGCCGCCTCGCCCGAGGAG
>DASZDB010000596.1:0-7953 GCA_035942495.1 Solirubrobacteraceae bacterium | reverse complement strand
GCAGACCAAGCAGCCGCGGAGGCTCGCCCTTCGAGGAAAGTCCGGACATCACAGGGCAGGGTGGTCGGGAACCCGACCCGGGGAAACCCGCGGGAAAGTGCCACAGAAACACACCGCCAATGGCGCGCCGGCGGTCCCCGCCGAGCGCGCACAGGCAAGGGTGAAAAGGTGCGGTAAGAGCGCACCGGCGCCGTGGCGACACGGCGGCCAGGTAAACCCCACCCGATGCAAGGCCAAGCAGGACCGTTTGCAGGTTGCCCGCCGAGGTCCAGGTCGGCCGCGTCAGATGGATGGCTGCTCACGACAGAATCCGGCTTATCGGTCTGCTAAGGAAAACCCCCGCAGTGCGGGGGTTTTCTATGTGGCGGCTGCTGGCGCGCGGTACGTGCGGGCAACCGCCGTGCTCACGACGGCGCCCGCGAGGACGCCGAACGCGATGCCGACAGCGGGGATGAAGACCACGCCGAAGATCGCGCAGAACGTCAGCGCCGCGAGCGCGATCGCGAGCACCAGCGAGCGGCGGGGCGAGCGCATGACGCGCGGCCGCAGCACGTGGTCGAGCGCGAAGGCGAGCGGCATGCCGGGGAAGACGGTGACCCCGAACGCGAGCTGGACGCCGGCGTACTGCCACCCTGCTCCGACCAGCCCCAGCAGGACCGCCGCGGCGGCGCCGCCGCGCACCGCCGCGGAGTCGCGTCTGAGCAACGCGAGCCCGGCGAACAGCGCGGCGGCGGCGATCCAGGCGTACAGCTCCGCCATCGCCGGGCCGAAGAACTCCGCTCGCGCGAAGCGGCCGCGGACGGCGTACTCGCAGCGCAGGCCCAGCGGCCAGAGCTCGAGCGAGCTCGACGACGAGGTGACGCCCTCCGGGAGGCTGCCGAAGTCCAAGCAGGGATCGTTGCCGGGATGGTGAGCCAGTCCTGCCAGGCCGCTGCCGGCGAGGATCCCCGCGACGAGCGCGACGATGACGTAGACCAGCGCCCGGCGTGGCATCGGGTGACTCTACGGTCGTCGTGGTCGTGATCGTGGTCGTGGTCGTCTGGCGCCGGCGCCGGCGGCGAGCCGATCGGCGGTGGGGGGCTGTCGCCTGTTAGTCGACCGGCGGTGGTGGGCTGTCGCCGGTGGTTCGTGGTGGGCCGGCGCTCGTCAGAACTGCGGCGTTGAGGGGGTGAGTCTTGTGTGGTGGAGCGGTCTCGTCCGGGGTTGGCGGGGGCGGGGCGAGTTGTGCGGCTGGTGGGGGCTTGACTCGATCGCGCCGCTCATTGCGCGCGCCGGCGACGGGGTGAGTCGGTTTGGCCTCGTTGGGCGAGGTTGATTCGACACACCCCGCGGTGCACGGCGGGATGGGCCGGGGGTGTGGCGGATTTGTCGCGGCGGGCACGACCCCATTCGCCACACCCTGCGCCGGGTTCGTCCTCGTCGCGGCGCTGACGCTGCTGCCGTGCGCGCGCGCCGGCCCTCATGCCCTCCGGGCCGCAGGCCCGGCTGAGGCGCACGCCGCTTGCGGCAGACGCCCAACACTGCGAACATCTGTTCGTATGACGATCGTCTGCATCCTGCTCGAGCGCTTCGAGCTCGCCGTCGCGGCGGGCGGTCGTGCGGGGCTGTTGGGCGAGCCCGCCGCGCTCGCCCCCGAGCCCGGCCGCGAGCTGTTCGTCGGCACGGCCTCGCAGGCCGCCGAGGCGTTCGGGATCCACGCGGGAATGCGGATGGGGGAGGCGCTGTCGCGCTGCCCGCGGCTGGCGCTCGTGCCGCCGGACCCGATGGGTGTCGCCGAGGCGTGGGAGCGCGCGCTCTCGCGGCTGGAGAGCCTCGGCGCGGCGGTCGAGTCGTTGCGTCCCGGTGAAGCCTGCTTCGACGCGCGCGGCCTCGAGCGCCTGCACGCCGGCCGCGTCGTGCGGATGCTCGCCGAGGGCTACCTCGCCGCGCAGGGCGACGAGCGCCTGCGCCGGGTGCTCGCGGGCCCGCGGGTGGGGCAGGGCCCGACGCGCTTCTGCGCGATGGTCGCCGCCTCTGCGGCGCGCGTGCGCCGTCCCGCGAAGGTCGCGGGCGCCGCCGACCTCGCGCCCCATCCGGTCGCGCTGCTGCGCCGCCGCGCGGAGACCGCGGCGCTCGTCGAACCGTTCGAGCGGCTGGGGATCGCCACGCTCGGCGCGCTCGCGGCGCTGCCGCGCAGCGCCGTCGCCGACCGCTTCGGTCGCCCTGGACTGCTGGCCCACGACCTTGCCCGCGGGCAGGACACGCCGCTGGCCCCGCGCCTGCCCGGTGAGCTGCTGCGCGAGGAGCTCGAGCTGCCCGAGTCGGGCTCGGGCGAGCAGCTGGGCCGCGCGCTCGGGCTGCTCATCGATCGCCTGCTCGCCCGCCGCGAGCGGCGCGGGCGCACGCTGCGCGCGGTCGTGCTCGCGGCACGGCTCGTCGAGGGCGGCACGTGGCGCGAGCGCGTCGTCTTCCGCGAGGCGCTGGCGGACGCTCAGCGGATGCGCATGGTGCTCGGCAACCGCCTGGCGCTGCTGCCGGCGCCGGCCGAGATGCTCGAGCTCACCGTCGAGCGGTTCGGCCCGCCGCACTCCGGCGATCGCGCGCTGTTCGACGACGGCGCCGCGCGCCGCGACGAGCGCCTGCGCGAGGCCGTTCGCCAGGCCCGCGCCGCGGCGGGACCCGACGCCGCACTGCGCGTCCTGGAGATCGACCCCGATTCGCGCGTGCCCGAGCGCCGCGTCGTCCTGACCCCGTTTAATCCGTCCCCGCCCACCCCCGGACCGGCGGGCCCATGAGCCCCGGCCCGCGCAGGATCGCCGAGCCGCGCCCCGCGCGCGTGCATCCCGACGATCATGGCGTCCCGCTGGAGGTCGACGGGCGGGCGGTCGACGCCGTCCGCGAGAGCTGGCTCATCGAGGACCGCTGGTGGACCGACCGCCCGTTGCGCCGGCGCTACTGGGAGGTCGTCACCACCTGCGGGCGCAACGTCGTCGTCTTCCGCGAATTGGAGGAGCGGCGCTGGTATCGGCAGCGCTGACGGCCTCGAGAACACCCACCGCCACAATTTTCTGCATGCGCCCCTGCCCGCCTGCCGCCGAGACCGACGTGCAGGCGGGTCTGGCACACGTCGCCACGTCGTCGTTTCTTGCCTCGCGCGTCGTTCCGACCGCCGGCTACGCCGTCGCGCTCGCCGGCGGCGTCGCGCTCGCTCGCGCGGCACAACTCGCCGGGATGCGGATGGGCTACGGGGCGAGCCTGGCCGCGATGCTGCAGTCGATCGCCGTGCTCGGGCCTTCGCGCATCAGCGTGCCGCTGACGCAGGCCCTGTCGGCGCCGTTGCTGGGACGCCTGCACGCGCACGACGCGCACCTCGCCGCGCAGATCGGTGCCTGTGCCGCGATCCGGGCGACCGACCAGGCGTTGTTCACGCTGTTCTACATCTGGATCGTCGGCGGCTTCGAGGCGTACGCCGCCACATACGACGTGCTGGCCGGTCAGATCCCCTGGGTTCCCGACGGGACGAGCGCGGCACTGATCGCGACCGCGCTCGTGCTCATCGCGTGGACCGCGTTCGCGAGCATCGTGCAGGTGCTCACCTACCGCGCCGCGTTGCGCGCCTGGCCACCGGAGGTGTCCGAAGCGTCCGGGTCTGAGCCGGCGCCGGTCGCGGCGGCGCACACCGACGGTGGACCGATCGAACCGCAGCCGCGGCCGCGCTATGACCCGCGCGCCGTCGCGGCGGGCGCCGTCGTCGCGTTCGGAGCGCTGCTGGCGACGACGCAGTGGCTCGTGCTGTCGGCGGTGTCCGCGTGGCTCGTCGTCGCGTGGGCGACCGCCCGCGCCGACGCGTCCCCCGTCCGCGCCGGGCTCGCGCTCGCCGTGTTGCTCGGCGGCGGCGTGCTGGCGTTCGGCCTGATCGGCGGGCTCGACCCCGAGCTGACACTGCGGCGGACGCTGCGCGCCGTGCTGCTCGTCCTCGTGGCGACGTGGCTGCGCGCTGCCGCCGGGGAGGCCGGGGTCCGGGAGATCGTGCGCCGCTCGCTGAGGCGGCTGCGGCGGATCCCCGCGATGGCCGAGGCGGCGCGCGTGCTCGACCGGCTTGGCGCGGGCGGCGCCCTCGGCGCCTCGGGACGGGCACTCGTCGCGCGGGTGCACGGCGTCCGGCGCCGCCCGAGCGCGCTCGCGCGCGCGGTGCTGCGATGGGTCGCGTCGGAGGCCGACGGGTTTCAGCCGCCGCCGGTCCAAGCGCCGCCGGCGCTACGCGCGACGTGGCGCGACGGGGCACTCGTCGCGGGCGTGATCGTGCTCGTCGCGGCAGCCGTACTGTCCACAGGATGACCTCGACCCCGCCGCCCACGTATCGCCAGCGCCTGCGCCTCGAAGGCGCGGTCCTTGCCGCCGCCGGCGGCCTGGCGAGCGTGCTGCTGCTCGCGTTCGTCGACGGGGCGAGCGAGCGCGCGGCGAGCACGGCGCTGCAGATCACGTTCGTGGCCGCGGTGCTTGCCGTCGCCGGACCGGTGTTCGTCCGCCGCTGGCTCGCCGAGGCGCAGCCGGTCGCGGAGGGCGAGCCGCTCACGGGCCAGCCGACCGCGCTGTGGAAGCCGCCGCTCGTCGTCGTCGTGCTGACCGCGCTGTTCGTGGTGCCGGGAGAGCTGGGCTTCGGCGCGGTGGGCTGGGACGCCGGCCTGCGGATCACGCTGGGCTGCATGCTCGTCGGGCTCGCCCAGGCGTTGCTCGTCGAGCGGCTCGTCGCCTACGACGAGTCGCGCAACGGCCGCCGCTACGTCCGGCTGCCCGGCTCGCGGGCGACCTCAGGCACGAATCTCGGCTTCTTTATGAGCAAACACGTGTAGATCCGGCACGCGTCGACCGCCAGTCTCGCTGTCATGGGCTCGACGAGCGGGCAGGCGACGATCGACTACGTGGCGGTCGTGGCCGTGCTGGCGACCGTCTTCGGCCTCGCCGTCGGCGTGGCGCCGGCCGGGGCGGCAGGCGTCGTCAACGCCGTGACCGGCCAGATCCGCCACGCGCTGTGCGTGGTCGGCGGCGGCTCGTGCACCGAGCCGCGCTCCAAGCCCTGCACCGTCGCGAGCACCCGCGACCTGCGTCACTTCGCCGTCAAGTTCCTCGTCGTCCGGCTCGACC
Organism: Solirubrobacteraceae bacterium; assembly: GCA_035942495.1. Taxonomy (GTDB): domain Bacteria; phylum Actinomycetota; class Thermoleophilia; order Solirubrobacterales; family Solirubrobacteraceae; genus CADCVQ01. The sequence goes on along the minus strand of DASZDB010000596.1, from coordinate 2,829 downwards.
ATGACCACTCCGTGCTGCGCGAGGAGATGTCGGACGGGACCGTTCGCCTCACCGTCGTGCGCAGCGGCGCTCTCGGCGCCGGAATCGGCGTCGGCGCAACCGCGCGCGTATCGGTCGACGGGCGGCCGATCGGCACCACGGACGAGGTCGAGGCGGCAGCGCAGGGATCGGCCGGCATCGGCAAGGTCTACGTCGCGCGCGACGAGCGCGAGGCCGGCGTCTTCATGCGGGCGCTCCGCGACGGCCGCTCGCCCGCGCCGCCGCGCGAGGTCTTCCACGAAGCCGGTGTGCGCGGGCTCTCCGAGGCCGGGATCGGCAGCGCCTGGATCGAGGGCGTGTCCGGGACCACGGTGGGCTTGCGCCGCGACCGCAGGACGGGCGAGACGACGCTGACGCTGAACGCCGGCGCGTCCGGCTGGGGCGCCGTCACCACCGCGCTCGGCGGGCCCGCAGGGGCAGCGGACCGCGCGACGACGCTCGGCCTCACGCTCGACCGCAATCGCCGCCCGACGGAGCTGTCGCTGTCAGGCGGCGGCACGCTCGCGGCCGGCGCGGCGCTGCCGCTGCCCTTGAAGCGCGCGCTGCTGGGCGCGAAGCGCAACGCGTCGCTTGGCGAGCTCGACGGCCGGCGCTGGGAGATCAACGCGCGCCTGAGCCTGCTCGATCCGATCGTCGCGGCGGCGTGGGCACGCTTTCGCCGCGACCCGGCCTCGGCCGACGCGATCGGCGCCCTCGGCGGGGCGATCCGTGACCGCGCGTACCTCGACGTCCGCGCCTATCGCACCGGCAGCACCGCGAGCGGGGGCGCCGTGAGCGTCGCCGCCGGGGTCCGGCTCGGCGGCGAGTACGACCACGTCGTCGACGAGGCGCGGCTGATCAGTGCGTCCTCGCGCCCACCCGCGGGCCTGTGGGAGCAGCGGTTTGACTGCGTGTCGGCGTAGCGGGTTTCAGTCGCTGCGCGCCGGCGCTTCCCAGGCCAGCTTGGCCGGCATCGGGGCGGGATCCTCGAACGCGAGACTCGGCGTCCACCAGGCCCAGCGACCGGCGAGGTGCAGGGCGGCGGGCAGCAGCACGAGTCGCACGAGCGTCGCGTCGATGACGACCGCGATCGCGAGGCCGATGCCGAACTGGCGCAGGCTCGCGATGTCCGAGAGGCCGAAGGCGAGAAACACGCCGAGCATGCTGACCGCGGCGCCCGTCACGACGCGTGCGGTGCGTGCGAGCCCGACCTGCACCGCCTCTGCCGCGTCTCCGGTGCGCAGCCACTCCTCGCGCACGCGGCTGACGATGAACACCTGGTAGTCGATCGACAGGGCGAACACGACGCCGAAGATGGCCGTGACCGCGACCGCGTCGATCTCGCCGGGTCCGCCGAGCAGCGGCGCCTGGCCCTGGAAGAGCAGCGCCAGCAGGCCGAGGGTCGCGCCGACCGCGAGCAGGTTCAGGGCGACGCCGATGCAGGCCACCACGATCGAGCGCAGCAGCGCCGCGAGCAGCAGGGCCGTGACGAGCGTCAGGACGAGGACGATCAGCGGCAGGCGACCAGCCGCGGCGCTGTCGTAGTCCGAGAGGACGGCGGCGGGTCCGCCGACGGCGGCGTCGGCGCCGAGCTTCTTGCCGAGGCGGCCGGAGAGCGCCTGCAGCCGCTCGTAGAGCGCCTGCGTCCGCGCGTCGGACGCGGGGTAGCGCGGGACGACGACGATCCGCGCGCCCTGGCCGCCCTTGTCGACGTTGACGCCGAACGGCGTGTCCCCGTTGCCGCTCTCGAGCGCGGCGAGCAGGAAGTAGCCCGAGTCGAAGAAGCTCGCGCTCGCCTTCTGTGGTTGCCCGGCGCCCCCTGCGCCGCCGCCGCTCAGGCCGCGCACCGCGCTTCCGGCGTCGCTGAGGCCCTTGGCGAGCTCGCCGCTGCGCAGTTCACCGGAGCGCACGCCGCTGGCGAGTCCATCGACGCCGCTGGTCACCGCGCTCACGGCCTCGCCGATCTTGCCGGCTCCACCGTCGAGCTCGGCGAGCGCGCTCACGAGCGAGTCACTGCCCTTCGAAAGCGAGCCGACGGACCCGCCGAGCTCCTTGACCTTGCGGCCGATCGCCTCGGCGCTGTCGGCGAGGCTGCCGACGGCGCTGGCGAGGCGGCCGGCGTCGCTGGCGGGCATCGCGGCGGCGATCTTGCCGGCGTACTGGGCGTCGAGGCCAAGCTGGCGGATGGGGTCGTCGAATCCGGCGCCGGCGTCGCCGGCCAGCGCCTGCCGGGCCTGACGCAGCGCAGCACGGGCGCGTAGGCCCGAGGCGGTCGTGGCGGGGATCGCGCGTTCGGCCGCGGCCAGCGCGTCATCGGCCTGCCGGCGCTGGGCGCGCACGCCGGACTGCGCCCGGCTCAGCGTCTCGGCGCGTGCCCGCAGGCGGTTCTGAAGGTCGCGGGCGCTGCTGGCCAGCGTGCTCAGAGCGGTGCCGAGCTCGCGAGCGCCGTCGCGCACCCGGCGTGCGCCGCCGCTCGCGGCGGCCGACTGCGTCGCCAGACCGCTCGTGCCGCGGCCGGCGTCGGCGAGCTTGGACGCCAGGTCACGCGCGCCGTCGCCGGCGCCGTCGAGTCCGTTGCGCAGGGAGCCGACGCCGCCGGTCACGTTGCGCGAGCCCGCCTGCAGCTTGGATGCGGCGTCGTTGGCGCCCGACAGCGAGCTACGCAGCGACTCGACGCCGTCGGCCGCGGAGGAGACGTTGCGGTCGAGGCCGCGCAGCCGGCCCTCGGCACGGCGCGGGGCCGACCGCCCGGCGGCGACGGCACGCCGGCCGGCGCTGCGCAGCTTCGCGGCGGAGCGGGCGATCGTGCCC
>DASZDB010000595.1:0-3886 GCA_035942495.1 Solirubrobacteraceae bacterium | reverse complement strand
CCGTAAGGCCGAGCGCCGGACCAGTCGCAACGACCTGTACGAGGTCTCGATCTCGATCGGCTCCGAGCGTGCGCGGTTCGCCGAGCTCGTCGGATTCGTCGACGCACGAAAGCAAGGCAAGCTGCTGGCATCGCTGGACCTGCGCAACCCCAAGCGCTGCCCTGACCTGCGCGAGGAGGAGATCGTCGCGATCGAGCCGATGGGACCGAAGGACGTCTACGACATCCAGACCGAGTCAGGCGAGTACCTCAGCAACAACGTCGCCGTCCACAACTGCTTCATCCTCTCGGTCGACGACACGATGGACTCGATCCTCGACTGGAACACGAACGAGGGCAAGATCTTCCTCGGCGGCTCGGGGTCGGGCATCAACCTCTCGAACATCCGTGGCTCGATGGAGCCGCTGGCCAAGGGCGGCACCGCGTCTGGGCCCGTCTCCTTCATGCGCGGAGCGGACTCCTGGGCGGGCACGATCAAGTCCGGCGGCAAGACGCGGCGCGCGGCGAAGATGGTCGTGCTCGACATCGACCACCCGGACATCCGCGAGTTCATCTGGTGCAAGGCCAAGGAGGAGAAGAAGGCCAACGCCCTGCGCGACGCCGGCTTCGACATGTCGATCGACGGTGAGGGCTTCATCTCGATCCAGTACCAGAACGCCAACAACTCGGTGCGCCTGACCGACGAGTTCATGCGGGCGGTGGAGAACGACGAGGACTGGCGCCTGATCGCGAGGAAGACCGGCGAGCCGGTCGGCGATCCGATTCCCGCGCGCGAGCTCATGCGCGAGATCGCCGAGGCAGCGTGGCAGTGCGCCGATCCGGGCGTCCAGTACGCCACGCCGATCAACCAGTGGCACACGTCGCCGAACTCCGGGCGAATCAACGCGTCGAACCCGTGCTTCCCGGCCAGCGCGCGCGTACACACCACGCGCGGCTTGCTTCCCATTGCGGAGCTTGTCGCGCGTGGCGAGGCCGGTGAGGACATCCGCGTCTACACGCACCGCGCGACTGCAGAGACGCCGGGCACAGGCGTCGCAGCGACGGCGCCGGTCGCGTACATGCGTAATGGCTTCAAGCCGATCGTTCGTCTGCGGTTCGCGAATGGCTCCGAACTGCGCTGCACCCCGAACCACCGGCTCTGGACGACCAACCGCGGCTACGTTCGCGCCGAGGAATTGACCGCCGTCGACCGCGTGATGCTGAACGACGTCGCAACGCCGGCTATCGACGCCTCATGGGCGCTTCCGGTCAAGGTCGAGGCGCTGGCGAAGTCCTTCGCGCGGGGCGGCAGTGTCTCGCACAAGCAGCTTCCCGACCATTGGACCGAAGGGCTCGGCGAACTCACCGGGCACCTGATCGGCGACGGCTGGCTCACAGACGTCCAGACCGGATGGGTCTACGGCGGTGACGACATCGCCGACGGCATGGCCGAGTCGCACGAGGGGATGCTGCGCGAGCTCATCGGCAACGTCTCTCGCCAGGAGATGGACAACGGGACGGTGCAGCTGCGCGCAGGTAGCGAGGCGGTTCGCGCGCTCTTCCGCGGCCTGGGGGTCACCACCGCACGCGCGCACGACAAGCGGGTTCCCGCCGCCATCTTCACGGCTCCGACCGAGGTTCAGGCGTCGTTCCTGCGCGGCCTGTTCGGCGCCGACGGGTGCGTGTCACGCGTCGAAGGCGGCGGCAAGGCCAGCCGCTACGCCGGTCTCGGAAGCCGCAGCGAAACCCTGTTGAAGGACGTGCAGCGAATCCTCAGCACGTTCGGCGTCCGCGGTCGCATCTACCGCATCACCGAGTCGAAGGATTCGACGTTCTCGTACACGCGCAACGACGGAACGACCATCGAGTACGCGTCTCGGGTGGGCTTCGACCTGCGCATCACCGGCAGCGACCTCGAGCGGTTCGCAGCGATGATCGGCTTCTCGGCGCCGCGCAAGCAGGCCGCGCTCGAGGCCCTGCTGACCGAGACTCGGCGCTACACGACGAAGCGCGGAACAGCGCTCGTGTCACGCGAGGACGACGGCCAGGAGGAGGTCTACAACCTCACCGAGCCGCTGCATCACTCGTACATCGTGGACGGCTTCGTCGTCGCGAACTGCAGCGAGTACATGCACGTCGACGACTCGGCCTGCAACCTCGCGTCGCTGAACCTCATGAAGTTCCGCCGCGCCGACGGCACGTTCGACGTCGAGTCCTACGAGCGCGCGATCGACGTCATGTTCCTCGCGCAGGAGATCATCGTCGGGCCGTCGAGCTACCCGACCGAGAAGATCGCCGTCAACGCCCGCGCGTTCCGCCAGCTCGGCCTCGGCTATGCGAACCTCGGCGCGTTTCTCATGTCAAACGGCATGGCCTACGACTCCGACGAGGGTCGCGGCACGGCGGCGGCGATCACGTCGCTGATGACCGGCCGCGCGTACCTGCAGTCGGCGCGGGTCGCCGCGGCGCTCGGCCCGTACGAGCGCTACGACGAGAACCGCGACGCGCACAACGCGGTCATGCGGATGCACCGCGACGCGTCGTACACGATCCCGGACGCCACGTGCTCAGACAGCGACCTGCTCGACGCCGCGCGCATGGCGTGGGAGGAGGCCGTCGAAGTCGGCGAGATTCACGGTTACAGAAATGCGCAGGCCAGTGTGTTAGCTCCCACCGGCACAATATCTTTTTTGATGGACTGTGACACGACCGGCGTCGAGCCCGACTTTTCACTGGTGAAGTTCAAGGAGCTCGTCGGCGGCGGCCAGATGACGATCGTCAACCAGACGATCCCGATGGCGCTGCGCACGCTCGGCTACGACGAGCCGCAGGTCGCCGCGATCGAGGCGCACGTCAACGAGCATGCGACGATCGTCGGCGCACCCGGGCTGCTGCCCGAGCACCTGTCGGTGTTCGACGTCGCGGTCGGCGAGCGCGCGATCTCGCACATGGGCCACATCAAGATGATGGGCGCCGTCCAGCCGTTCATCTCGGGCGCGATCTCGAAGACCGTCAACCTCCCCCACGAGGCGGGCGTCGAGGACATCGCCGACGCCTACCTGCAAGCGTGGCGGCTGGGCGTCAAGGCGCTCGCGATCTACCGCGACGGCTCGAAGACCGCGCAGGCGCTGCGCACGGACGCCCAGCAGGGCGAGGGCGCCGGCGCGGGCCAGACGATCGTCGTCGAGGGCTATTCGCAGGAGCAGGTCGACGAGCTCATCGAGGGCGCCGTCGCGTCCGCGCGCAAGAAGGCGATCGCCGAGGCCGGGCCGAAGCGCAACCGCATGCCGCGCGAGCGCCAGTCGATCACGCACAAGTTCTCGATCGCCGGCCACGAGGGCTACATCACCGCCGGCATGTACGAGGACGGCACCGTCGGCGAGATCTTCCTCACGGACATCGGCAAAGAGGGCTCGACGCTGCGCGGCATGATGAACGCGTTCGCGACGTCGATCTCGATCGCGCTGCAGTACGGCGTGCCGCTCGACACGCTCGTCGAGAAGTTCTCCTACATGCGCTTCGAGCCCGAGGGGATCACCCAGAACCCGGAGATCCCGTTCGCCAAGTCGATGCCCGACTACATCATGCGCTGGCTGGCGTCGCGCTTCCTGGACACCGACACCCAGGAGGAGCTCGGCATCCTCACGCCCGAGGTGCGGGCGCGCAAGATGGCCGAGGACGCCGGCACGACGGCCTCGTCGGACACGAACCGCCCCGCCAACGCCGGCAGCGGCGGGACGGCGAGGCCGGTCGCCACCACGTCGACGCAGCCCGCCACCACGCGCGCGGCCGCGCAGGCGATGACCGACACGCCGCCCGGCGTCCCCGCGCGCATGAAGGGCCTCGATCTCGGTCCGGCGTGCGCGCAGTGCGGCGGCATGATGCAGCGCACGGGCTCGTGCTACACG
>DASZDB010000594.1:0-1621 GCA_035942495.1 Solirubrobacteraceae bacterium | reverse complement strand
GTCGCCGTCAGCAGCCACGGCTTGCCGACGGTCTGGCCGTGGCGCGGCGCGACACGCGGGTGCGGCGGGTGCAGCAGCACGCCGTCGCCGATCAGGCCGGCGACCTCCTCGGCGAACGCGTCGCGGGTGGCGGCCGCCTTGCGCAGACGGCCCTGGGGCATCTTGCCCGTCAGCCACTCGCTCATGAGCAGCAGGCGCAGCGCGCGCGTGTGCGGTCCCTTGCGGCGCAGGCCGCCGCGCAGGTTCATCGCGGCCGAGCCCTCGGCCACGATGAGCTCGGCCACGCTGACGCCCGCCTCGAGCTTGAGCACCGCGAGGTAGAGCTCCATGGCCTTCTTCATCGACTTCATCGGGACCGTCTCGACGATCGCGCCGGCCTTCTCGAGCGCCTCGGCGGCGCGCAGCCGCGCCGCCCGCAGCTCGCGGCTGACGTTGACGTACGACGTGCCTTCGCTGAGCAGGATCTTCATGCCCTCGATGCTCACGTCGGCGGGGTCCTTGAGCGTCACCTCGCGCATGTACGGATCGATGTTGTCCGGTCCGGCGATGACCTTGAGCATCGGGTAGAGGTCCTCGGCGCGGCGCACGAGCGGGCCGATCGTGAGCATGTGCGCCGCGATCTCGGTGTGCGTCGTCGGAAACTGGCCCGTGCTCGGCACGACGCCGGGCGAGGGCTTCATGCCGAAGATGCCGTTGAAGAACGCCGGCAGGCGGATCGAGCCGCCGATGTCCGCGCCGAGCCCCATCGGCGAGCCACCGGAGCCGACCACGGCGCCCTCGCCACCGGACGATCCGCCGGCCGTGCGCTTGGCGCTGTAGGCGTTGTTCGTGCGCCCGTACTCGCGGTTCTCGGTCTCGATCCAGAGGCACAGCTCGGGCGTGTTCGTCACGCCGAGCGGAATCGCGCCGGAGTCGATGATGCGCTGGACGGTCGGCGCGTTCTCGGTGCTGCGGTACTGGTTGCGCGAGACGAGGCCCGCGCAGTTGGGCATCCCCGCCATCGCGATCGATTCCTTGATCGTGCAGGGGACGCCGTGGAAGGGCGGCAGCTCGTGGGGATCGGAGGTCGCTGCGACCAGCTCGTCGGCGGCGTCGGCGTCGGCGCGGGCGGCGTCGAAGCGGTCGACGACAACGGCGTTGATGCGCTCGTGCATGTGCTCGATGCGCTCGATGTGCGCCTCGACGACGTCGCGGGAGCTCGTCTCGCGCGTGCGGATCGCGCGGGCGAGATCCGTGGCGGAGCATTCGGTCAGCGGCTGGCTTGGGGCGAGGACGGCCATCGCCGCAATGTACAAGCCTGTCCGCCGACGCGCCCTCGCGAGAGTGGCGCGCGCACGCTCGCTGGGCCACGGCGTCCGGGGCCTCGCGCGCGGGTACGATCACGTTCATGCAAGGCGACAAGCCGGTGGACGACCGGCCTGACGGCCCACATGAGAGCGACAACGGCTCCGGCCACAACGGGCGTGTGCAGCGGCTGGCGGACCTCATCGTGGGGTTCGCCGCCAACGTACAGCCCGGCCAGATCGTCGCGATCTCGACCGAGCCGGGCAAGCTCGAGCTCACGCGTGCCGTGGCCGACAGCGCCTATCGCGCCGGAGCGAAGTTCGTCGACGTCCAGCTG
>DASZDB010000593.1:0-1661 GCA_035942495.1 Solirubrobacteraceae bacterium | reverse complement strand
TGCTCGGCGAACCAGCCGAGCACTTCCTTCCAGCCGGCGTCGTAGCCGGCGATGAAGTCGATCGCGCCGGGCACCCGCTCGAACCCGCGGTGCTCGAGGCGCACGAGCGTGCCGCCGTCGTCGGCGGGCTCGAAGGTGATCTCGAGGTCGGTGGAGGAGCCCTGCGGCCAGCCGGCCTGCGTCCAGGTCAGCTCCAGTCGCCGGCCCGGCTCCCACGCGGTCACGCGGCCGACCTCCATCCCGCTGCCGCTCTGCACGTCGTACACCTCGATGAACCGCCCGTTCACGCCGGGTTCGATGCGCACCGACATGCCGCGGTCACGGTCGTTCCAGTACGGGGTGTCACGCCGCCACCAGAGCCCGATGTCCTCGGTGAACAGCCTGAACGCATCTTCCGGGGAGGCCGGCACGGTGACCTGCGCTCGCGCCGCTTGCCGTGCTGCCATTGCGACTCCTTGCCCGTTGCCCGCAGTCATTGCGGCCGGTCCCGCGCGTCCTCCTGGCGGAGCGCCACATAGTCCTTGAACGCGTCGAGTTGGCCCTGCCATGCCCGGCTCAGCTGCTGCACCCAGCGCGAGAGCTCGTCGATCGGCTCTGGCGCCAGCACGTACAGCCGCACCCGCTTGTCGCCGGGAACCCTTCGGTCGACAACCATCCCGGCCTCGCGCAGAACCCGCAGATGCCGGCTGACCGCCGGCGCGGCGATCGGGAAGGCGCGATGGATCTCGGTCGCGGTGCGCGGCGCCTCGCCGAGCATCTCGACGATCCGCCGCCGCGTCGGATCCGCCAGTGCCGGGAGCCAGTCGTCAACCTCTTTACCCTCTGCGATAGATATCGACACTGCTAACTATCGTAGCCACGACTCCAAGGCGCGTCAAGTGCCCGCGGCGCCGACCCGAACGGCCGACGTGGCAAACCTCGGAAGCGCGACGGGGGCGAGTTCACAGCCCCAGCGACCTAGAGTGATCGAATGCCTGCGACGACCGGCCTCACCGCCCGCGCCAGCGAGCTGCTGCACGAGCTCGCGGGGCCGGATGCCGTCTTTCGCGAGCACCAGCTCGACGCGATCGCCGACCTCGTCGAGGACCGCACGCGCGTGCTGTGCGTGCAGCGCACCGGCTGGGGCAAGTCGGCCGTGTACTTCATCGCGACCGCGCTGCTGCGTGAGCGCGGCGCCGGGCCGGCGCTCATCGTCTCGCCGCTGCTGGCGCTCATGCGAAACCAGATCGCCGCCGCGCAGCGGCTCGGGATCCGCGCCCACACGGTCAACTCGACCAACCGCGACGCGTGGGACGAGATCTCCGCGCTGCTCGACGCCGACGCCGTCGACCTGCTGCTGATCAGCCCGGAGCGCCTGAACAACCCGCAGTTCCGGGCGCGGATGCTGCCGGTCTTCGCTCAAGCGGTGGGGCTGCTCGTCGTCGACGAGGCGCACTGCATCTCCGACTGGGGCCACGACTTCCGTCCCGACTACCGCCGCATCGCCGACGTCCTGCGCGCGCTGCCCGGCGGGGTCGGTGTGCTCGGCACCACCGCCACCGCCAACGCCCGGGTCCGTGACGACGTCGCCGGCCAGCTGGGGGACGACGTGCTCGTGCTGCGGGGGACGCTCGATCGCGAGTCGCTCCACCTGGGCGTGGCCCGGCTGCCCAGCCTCGCCC
>DASZDB010000592.1:0-18336 GCA_035942495.1 Solirubrobacteraceae bacterium | reverse complement strand
AAACCATACGTGCGGACTCTCACGAGTACGCCCTCGCTGTCTAGCTCAACCTAGGCGAGTGAGGTTCTGGGCCCGGCCTGCCGACCGCTGGGGTTCCCGGAATCAACATGTCGGCTCACCCGGGGAGATCCGCTCCCGTCGAACCGGGGAAATCTCAGGGAGCTGGCCCTCATGAACCCCGCCGGCGAGGCGACATGAGGGCGAGACCAGAGCGCCGGATACGCTCGTAGACGTCACCGTCACGCGATCGCGGACGCGGGTTCGATTCCCGCCGTCTCCACTGTGCGTCGAACCCGCGGTCAGGACGCGGGTTCGACTGCGGTCGGCAGGCTTTCGGGATACCGTCGGTGTGGGTGTCGCTGCGCATCGACCACGTCATCTATGCGGTGGAGGATCTCGACGTCGCGGGTGGCCGGTTCCGCGCCGACTTCGGCCTTGGCTCGATCGCGGGTGGGCGACATCCCCATTGGGGCACGGCGAACCGGATCGTGCCGCTCGGCCGGGACTACGTGGAGCTGGTGACGGTCGTCGACCGCGAGGTGGCGGCCGCGTCGGATTTCGGCCGCCCGGTCCTGGACGCGATCGCGAAGGGGCAGCCGCTCGTCGGCTGGGCCGCGCGGACCGATGATCTCCAAGCGGTCGCGAACCGCTTGGGGCTCGAGGTGCAACGTGGATCGCGCACCAGGCCAGATGGCTCGGTGTTGGCCTGGCAGCTCGCCGGCGTTGCACCGGGGCTGGCCGGCGGGGCGTTGCCCTTCTTCATCGAATGGGACGTTCCGCCCGAGTTGCACCCTGGAGCGGCTGATGCGGGCCACGACGTCAGTCCGGTCGGGATCGCGTCGATCGAGGTCACGGGCGACAAGCACTCGCTGCACGAGTGGCTCGGCGAGTCGCAGCTGCCGCTGCGCATTGTCGAGGGAGCGCCGTCCCTTTCCGCGGTGGCGATCGGCACTGCCACCGGTGACCTCCTGCTGCGGTAGGGGCACTCCGCTGCGAGCGCCGCGGTACCACGCCTTCGCCTGTCCCCATGACCCGCTCGAGCGCGGCATCCCGGTCTACCGACTCGTGCACCATGGTGATCCTCCATGTCCGGTGACGCGAACCGGGTACGGCGTGAACGCTCGTCGGGCGCGGCGCCGGCAGCCGCTCAGCCCGCGCCGTACACGCGCTCCTCGTACTCGGCCAGCATGCGCGCGGCCGAGAACGCCGGGATCAGCGTTCGCATCGAGCGCTTGATGCGCGCCGTCCACGCCCGCGGGACGCCGCCCTCGTCGCGGTCGTAGAACTCGGGGATGACCTCGCTCTCCAGCAGGCGGTACAGCTCGCCGGCGTGGCGGGCGTCCTGGGCACCCTCGTCGGGATCGACCTCGCCCGACAGCGCCCAGCCGTTGGCCCCGTCGTAGCCCTCCGCCCACCAGCCGTCGAGGACGCTGAGCTGCAGCCCGCCGTTCACCGCGTTCTTCATGCCGCTCGTGCCGCTGGCCTCCAGCGGCGGGCGGGGCACGTTGATCCACACGTCGCACCCGCCGACGAGGCGGGCGGCGACGCCGAGGTCGTAGTCCTCGAGGAATACGACGCGCTCGAAGGCGCGCTGCTGGGCGCGCACCGCGAACAGATCCTGTACGAGACGCTTGCCCCCGTCGTCGCGCGGATGCGCCTTGCCCGCCAGCAGAAGCTGGATCGGACGGTCGCCGCCGAGCAGCGCGAAGCTGCGCTGCACGTCGTGCAGCAGCAGGTGCAGGCGCTTGTACGTCGCCAGCCGCCGGGCGAAGCCGATCGTCAGGACGCCCGGGTCAAACGTCCGGGCCGCACCCTCCACCTGGTCGCGCGGGTCGCCGCGCGCGATCCGCTGCAGCGGGCTGCGGTCGCGGACGTACTCGACGAGCAGCCGGCGCTGCTCGGTCCGCACCGCCCACAGCTCCTCGGCCGCAATCGCGTCAAGTGCCTCGAACGTCGCGGGATCGGCGCTGCGCGCTGGCCAGCCCTCGCCTAGATGGCGATCGAGCAGGCGGCGCATCGGCGTGGCGACCCACGACGGGACGTGGACGCCGTTGGTCACATGACCGATCGGCACGTCGTCGGCCACCCGGTCGGGCCACAGGGCCTGCCACATCTCGCGCGAGACGCTGCCGTGCCGGCGGCTCACGCCGTTCGCGGCGCGGCTCGCGCGCAGGGCGAACTGGGTGACGCCGAAGGGCTCGTGCTCGTCCTCGGGCCGCGTCCGCCCGAGCCGGACGATCGCCTCGCCGGAGGTGCCGAGCGACTGCGCGACAGGCCCGAGCGCGGCCCGGACCTGGTCGCTCGGGTACGTGTCGTTGCCCGCGGGCACGGGCGTGTGCGTCGTGAACACGGTCCGCTGCCGGACGGCCTCGAAGGCGGCGGCGAAGTCCGTTCCCTGCTCGACGGCCGCCCGCGTCATCTCGAGCGCGGCGAACGCGGCATGGCCCTCGTTCATGTGGACGATCGCGGGCGTGATGCCGAGCGCGCGGAGCACCGCCGCGCCGCCGCATCCGAGCAGGACGTACTGGGCGAGGCGTGTCGCGGGGTCGCTGTCGTACAGGCGAGTCGTGATCCAGCGAGCGACGCGGGCGTTCTCCGGCACCTCGCTGTCCAGCAGAAACAGCGCCACCCGCCCGACGTCGACGCGCCACACCTGCGCCACCACATGGTCGGCCCCGATCGGCACGACGACGCGCAGCGGTGTCCGGTCGCCGCCGGTCGTGACGAGCACCGCGGGCGACCGCTCCGGGTCGGTCGGCACCCAGAACTCCTGTTGCCACCCCGTGTGGTCCACGCGCTGGCGGAAGTAGCCGTGGCGGTACATCAGGCCGACGGCGACGAGCGGCAGCGCGCGGTCGGAGGCCTCCTTGAGGATGTCGCCCGCCAGCGCGCCGAGGCCGCCGGCATAGATGGGCAGCGACACGTGCAAGCCGTACTCGGCGCAGAAGAAGGCGATCGGATGATCTGCGTCGGCGACACCCGTGGCGGGTGGGCGCGCCAGGTCATCGATCAGGGCCGCCTCGAGCTGTTCCGCGCGCGCGACGAGCGATGCGTCGCCGGCCGCGCGCAGCAACGCCTCGGCGGACGCCTCCTGCAGCAGGCGCACCGGGTTGCGACCGCAGGCGCTCCAGCGCGCCGGATCGACGTCGCAGAACAGGTCCGGCCCGTCGGCCAGCCACGCCCAGCGGTAGTTGTAGGCCAGCCGGGCGAGCACGCCGAGCGGCCACGGCAGCCGCGACGACAGCGCGCTCGCCGCCCGGACGACGTCGTCTGCGCCTGCGCTCATCGAGGCATGCCTACCCGCTCCGCGGGCGTCAGCCTTCACCGCATCCGCGGCCCCAGAAGGTGGGATACTGAGCGCATGGACGCAGGACTCGGTCGCGACCACCTCGCAGAGGGGTGGCAGGCGCTCGAGGCGGCGCGGTGGGACGCGGCGCGGACGGCGTTCGCGGCCGCGCTGGCCGAGGACGAGATGCCGGACGCGCTCGACGGCCTGGGGCTTGCACTGTGGTTTCTCGGCGACGTGAAGGACGGCATCTCGGCGCGCGAGCGTGCGTTTGAGGGTTACGCGGTGGCGCGCCGCTGTGACGAAGCGGCGCGGATCGGAATCTGGGTCTCACATCAGCACCTGATCGCGGGACGCGCGTCGGCGGCACGCGGCTGGCTCGCGCGCGCCGAGCGCGCCGTGGAAGGCGCCGGGCCGTGCGTCGGCCAAGGCTGGGTCGCGGTCGAGCGGGCGCGCCACGCCGCGAGCGTCGAGGAGTGCGCGGAGCACGCCAGTCGCGCGATGCAGATCGCCCGTGACGCGGACGCCGGCGACCTCGAGGTCTTCGCGCTCAGCCTGCTTGGGCGGACGGAGGTGCAGGCGGGACGCAAACAACACGGGATGGCGCTGCTCGAGGAGGCGATGGCGGCGGCGTCGGCGGGCCGCGTGCGCAACGTCCACACGCTCGCGGAGGCCTACTGCAACCTCATCATGGCGTGCACGAGCGCGGGCGAATGGGAGCGCGCGACGGAGTGGTGCGAGGCCGTGGACGAGTTCGCCGTCGAGCACGGCACCACGCCGCTGCTTGGCGCCTGCCGGACCGTCCACGCCGACGTCCTGCTGGCGACCGGCCGCTGGGCCGACGCCGAACGCGCGCTGGAGAGCGCGCTGGAAGCGCACTCCCGCTACGTGCCCCAGATGGGCGCGCCGACCATCGCGACGATGGCGGAGCTGCGCGTGCGCCAAGGCCGGCTGCGGGAGGCCGAAGGGCTGCTCGTCGGTCGCGAGGAGCATCCGGAGTCCCTGCGGGCGCTTGCGCACCTGCGCATCGCGCAGGACGAGCCGCACGTCGCGGCGGCGCTGCTCGAGCGCGGGATGCTCGCCGCGGGAAGCGACGCGGTGCGCACGATGGCGCTGCTCGCACCGCTCGTCGACGCGCGGCTGGCGTGCGGCGAGATCGCAGCCGCCGAAGCGGCGGCGCAACGACTCACGCAGCTCGCCGCCGACTCGGGCATCGCGGTCGGCGGCGCGCGAGCCGACCTCGCCGCGGCGCGTGCGGCGCTCGCACGCGAACGTCCGGCCGACGCCGCCGAGTCCGCCCGCCGCGCACTGGCGGAGTTCAGCCGGCTCGCGATGCCGCTCGAGATGGGGGAGGCGCGTGTCGAGCTGGCGCGCGCCTTGGCGCACGAGGCGCCGGATCTCGCCCGCGAGGAGGCGCGCTTTGCGCTTTCGACCTTCCGCGAGCTCGGCGCGGCGCGTGCGATGGACCTGGCCGCGGCGGTCCTGCGGGAGCTGGACACCGGGACCGGCGGGCGGCCGCGCACGCACGGCGAGCTGACGGCGCGCGAGCGGGAGGTCCTGGATCTGCTGGCGCTGGGGATGTCCAACGCGAAGATCGCCGCCACCCTGTTCATCACCGAGAAGACCGCCGGCCACCACGTCAGCCGGATCCTCGCCAAGCTCGGCGTGCGCAATCGCACCGAAGCGGCCACCTTCGCCACCCGCGCCGCCGCCGCAAGATAGGTAGTCCATAGGGAGTTCGCCCGATGTGCCGGGCGCCGGTCGAGCAGATGCTGCACCGCAGAAACCGACGGAAGGGACACCGATGAACGTGCAGCTGGCAGACCCCGAGCTCAAGAAGCGCCATCGCGCGATGTGGGCGGCGGGCGATTACCCGTTGATGGTCGAGACGTTCCTGCTGCCGGTCGGCTCACGCCTGGCCGGCGCGTGCGATCTCGGCCCCGGAACGCGCGTGCTCGACGTCGCGGCGGGCAACGGGAACGCGTCGATCCCGGCGGCGCGAGCCGGCGCGAGCGTGACCGCGAGCGACCTGACGCCGGACCTCCTCGCGGCCGGCCGGCGGACCGCGGAAGCTGAGGGACTCGAGCTCGACTGGGTCGAGGCGGACGCAGAGAACCTGCCGTTCGACGACGCGTCGTTCGACGTCGTCATGTCCTCGATCGGCGTGATGTTCGCGCCCCACCACCAGGCCGCCGCCGACGAGCTCGTGCGCGTGTGCCGCCCCGGCGGGACGATCGGGCTGCTCAGCTGGACGCCGGAGGGCATGCTCGGCGCGCTGTTTCGCACGATCAAGCCGTTCGCGCCGCCGCCCCCGCCCGGCGCGCAGCCGCCGCCGCTGTGGGGCAGCGAGGCCCACGTTCGCGAGCTGTTCGGCGATCGCGTCGACTTCCACACGCTCGAGCGCGACGTCCTGGAGATCACCGCCTTCAAGCGGGCGCGCGACTACGGCGAGCACTTCGCCGCCTACTACGGCCCCACGATCGCGGCGCGTGCGAATGCCGCGCGCGACGGCCGGGAGGCCGAGTTCGACGAGGCGCTCGGCCAGTTCTGCGACGACTGGAACCGCGGCACGGCAGACGAGGCGCGGTTCGAGAAGGAATACCTGGTCGCCATCGGCACCCGGCGCTAAAGCCGCCGGCAGCGCCCGGCCCACCTGCGAAAGCCGCCCCCGGGCGGCGTTCGTGGGCGGGGTCGTCGAACACGTCCAACCGCAGCCGTTCTCGCGAGCCGCCGCGCGCGGCGCGCAATGGCCCGACGGCCAGCGGGTACGCGGTGCGCATGCCGCGGCCGTTCGAACAGGGGCGCTTCGAGGACCTGCCCGAGCGCCCGCGGCTGGCGCACCGCTACTCCGAGGGGGACACCGCGACGGTCGTGGTGCACTCCGTGGCCTTCGGGCCGATCGCCACCCACGTCGTGTCCTACGGCCCGCGCGACGCGCCGCCGCTGCTGCTGATCCACGGCCTGATGACCACGAGCTACTCGTGGCGCTACATGTTCGAGCAGCTCGGCGATCGCTACCGGCTCGTCGTCCCGGATCTGCCCGGGTGCGGTCGCAGCACCGTTCCGGCTGCCGACCGGCCGTTGTCGGGCGTGGCGTTGGGCACCTTCATCGGCGAGCTGCAGCAGACGCTCGGGATCGGCGGCTGCCCGGCCGTCGGAAACTCGCTCGGCGGCCTGCTGTGCATGCACACCGCGCTGCGCGATCCCGCGACCTTCGACCGACTCGCCGTCATCCACGCCCCGGCCGTGCTCGACCTGCGGCTGGCGG
The DNA here is from genome assembly GCA_035942495.1 of Solirubrobacteraceae bacterium. Lineage (GTDB taxonomy): Bacteria > Actinomycetota > Thermoleophilia > Solirubrobacterales > Solirubrobacteraceae > CADCVQ01. The sequence goes on along the minus strand of DASZDB010000592.1, from coordinate 11,782 downwards.
GGCTGCACGTCGGCCTGCGGCTGCCTCTCGCCAAGGCGATCTTCGAACGCGTCGTGCGGCGCGCCCCGCGCCGCTTCGCGCACAAGAACGTACGCTACTACGACGAGACGCTGAAGTCGCTCGAGGAGGCACACGAATACGGCGCGCCGATCGCGAGTGCGGCCGGCGCCCGCGCGCTCATCCGGTACCTCGACGACGCGCTCGACCCCCGCGAGCTGCGGACCTTCGAGCGCGTGCTGCGCCGTCGCCGCGACAGCGGGGCGGGCTTCCCGGTGCGGCTGATGCTCGCCTACTCGCGCGAGGATCCGACGGTGCCGCCGGAGCACGGTCCCCGGTTGCACGCGCTCGTCCCGGGCGCGGAGCTGCACTGGATCGAGCGCAGCTCGCACTTTCCGCAGGTCGACCGTCCTGCCGCGCTCGCCGAGTTGCTCGCGAGCTTCCTCGAGCAGGCCTGATCAGGCTCACGCGCAGATGCGCCGGGCCGTCTCGACGAGCACGGCGGCACATTGCTCGACGCTGCCGAGGTCGCCGAACTCCTCGACCGCGTGGGCGCCCGCGCCGCCCGGGCCGAACACGACGGTCGGGATGCCGGCGGCCGCGGTGAAGGCCGCGTCCATCCACGGATGGTCGCCCACGACTTCGGGCGCAGACCCCAGCACCGTCTCGCCCGCGGCGCGCAGCACGCGCACGATCGCGGCCTCGGGCGCGACCTCGAACGCATCGCGCCGTAGCCCGATGCGCAGTTCGGTCACCAGGCGTGGATCGCGCTCGCGGGCGAGCGCGAGCAGCTCCTCGAGCTCCTGCGCGACGTCCTCGATCCGCTCGCCGGGCAGCGTACGCCGCTCGACCCCGAGCCGGCAACGCTCGGGGTAGCTCGACAGCTCCTGGCCGCCGGCGATCACCGACGCATGCAGGCTCGCCGGCCCGAGCAGCGGGTGCGGGGCACCGTCCAGGCGCGCCTGCAGGGCGGCGATGCCCGCGAGGACGGGGCCGATCCCGGCGATCGCGTCGACCCCGAGATCGGGCCGCGAGCCGTGTGCCGCCCGCCCGCGCGTCTCGAGTTCGGCCCAGACGAAGCCCTTGTGCGCGACGCAGGCGCGCAGCTGAGTCGGCTCGGTAACGACGCAGGCGTCGGCGCCGAAGTGGCGCAGCACGGCCTGCACGCCCTCGCTTGCGTGCTCCTCGTCGGCGACCGCCGTGATGAGGACGTCGCCGCGCAGCCGCCCCCGGTCGGCGGCGGCCGTGGCGCCGGCGATCATGATCGCCGCCAGGCCGCCCTTCATGTCATAGGCGCCGCGTCCGTAGAGGCGGCCGTCGTGCACGCGCGGCTCGTGCGGCGCAGCCATGCCGGCGACGCCCACGGTGTCGGTGTGCGCGTTGAGCATGAGCGCCGCCCCGCCGCCCGTCCCGCGGGCGACGCCGACGACGCTCGGGCGCCCGGGCGGCTCGTCGAGGACCGTCACCTCGAGGCCGTGCTCCTCCAGCCACACCGCGACGAAGGCCGCGATCTCGGCCTCGCCGGCGGCGCCCGGCACGAGCGCCGGGTTGACGGAGTCGATCGCGACGAGGTCGGCGAGCAGCCGCGCAGCGTCCATCGATGGCCGCGTTCGCGCGGCGCCCTGCCGGCGCTAGAGGGTCGCTGCGCCCGGCGGCGGCATGAACGCGCTGAGCACGAGCAGCTGCGCGACGCCCGTGACGAGCAGCGGCAGCTCGATCTCCGACTCCGGCACGATCCACCACGTCTGCCCGGGCTTGTCGCCCTCCTCCAACGCGGGGCCGAGGATCTCGCCGTCGACCGAGACGAGGCACGGCAGCCGGTAGCGGCCTGCGCCCGGCCCCGTCACGGTGTAGTGCGTACGCCGGCAGTCGACCGACCAGCCCTCGCGGTAGTCGGGGTTGCGCATGATGCTCGGCGGCGTGACCGGCACGCGCTCCTGGGCCGGGCGCTCGATGCGGCGCAGAAACTCCGCGGCGACGTCCTTCGCCGTCAGCGACGACGGCAGGTCGGCGTCGCGCAGCTTCTCGTCCTCGCTGCGGGTCTGGTCGCCGCTCAGCGCGATCGCGCGATCGAGCCAGTGGTCGGGCAGCGTCGCGCGCGGCGCATTGTTGATCTGCTCGAGGGCGTCGTTGCCGATGTCGGCGCGGCAGCCCTCGCAGTGCGGACCGTCGACGAGCCGGATCGCCAGCTCGAAACGGCCCATCGCGTTGGGCGAGATGCCCGCCGGGGCTGGAGGCAGCGTGCGAGAGTGCTCATCGCAGAGTGTCCGTCCGCAGCGATTGCAGGACGCGATCGCGAGCCGCCCACACGCGCACGTGCCGACGCCTCCGTTGCTGTAGCTCATGACGCGAGTGTAGGCGTGCCCCGCGGCGAGGTCACGCGATACGTCACGAACGTCGCGAAATGCCCGGTCCTACACTGCCCGCGGTGTACGCCGACGACCTGCTGATGGCGCTGTGCGACCAGACGCTGGGGCTCCTGCCGCCGGTCACGCTCTTCGACGCCCACACGCACATCGGCCTCGACGATCCCGACGGCTTCACGTGCACCGCCGAGGAGTTGCTCGAGACGCTCGCGCCGACCGGCTCGCGCGCCGTCGTCTTTCCGATGCAAGAGCCCGCCGGCTACCCGCCCGCCAACGACCGCGTCATCGCCGCCGCGGCCGCATCGGACGGGCGGCTCGTCGCGTTCTGCCGCGTCGACCCGCGCGCCGGCGACCCCGTCGCCGAGATCCGGCGATGTGTGGCGGCGGGAGCGCGCGGCATCAAGCTGCACCCGCGCGCCGAGCAGTTCGGCCTCGACGAGCCGGTCCTGCGTGAGATCGTCGCGTTCGCCGACGACGAGCATCTGCCGATCCTCGTCCACGCCGGTCGCGGCATCCCCGCACTGGGCGCCCACGTCCTCGAGTTCGCCGAGGAGTTTCCGCGCGCGCGCTTCATCCTCGCGCACTGCGCGGTGTGCGACCTCGCGTGGATCTGGCAGCGCATCCACGAGTACCCGAACGTCTTCTTCGACACGGCGTGGTTCAGCGCGACCGACCAGCTGGCCGTCTACTCGCACATCCCACCCGGCCAGATCCTGTTCGGCACCGACATCCCGTTCGGGACGCCCCAGCAGACCGTGATCAGCTCGCTGCGCTGCGCGGTGCAGGCGGGCCTGACGCCTACGCAGCTCGAGAGCGTCGCGGGCGCACAGCTCGCGCACATCGTCGCGGGCGAGAACACGCCGGACCTCGGGCCGGCGGTCGGCGACGGGCGGATCCGCCGCGATCCGCTGCTCGCGCGCGTGGAGTACTTCGTCACGGGCGCGTTCGCGACGGCGGTCGCCGGCGGCGACGACGCCGAGTTCGTCGACCTCGCGCGCCTGGCCTGTCTCGTCGGCGACAACGCTCCCCAGGCGCCGCTGGCCGAAGCGATCCGCGAGCTGCTCGCGCTCGCGCTGACGATCCCGATGGGGGAGTCGCTGACCGACCGCTTCGCGCACATCCACCTGCTCGTCTGCGCGGCGGCGATCGCCGCAACCCCGGACGTGCCGGTCGGTTCCTGACGAACGGTTCCTTGGAGTCTCGCGGCGCGCGGCCGCAGCGTCCGGGCGTAGGCACGCTGGTGGGGGCACGCGCGTACGGCATCCTTCTGACGCGCGCGGACAGCGAGCAAATCGCAATCGCACCCCCGCTTGCTTCAAGCCTCGATAAGCTCATGTCGGTGAGCGGCGAGACGTCAGCCGAGATGACGGCCGAGATTGACGGCCAGACGGGGACTGGACCCACGGGAGAGAGCGAGGCCGCGACCGCGGCTGACGCCCCATCGCCGTCGGCTTCCGCGCCGAACGTCAACGGCCAGACCGCAGTCGAGCAGACCGCGGACGTCCCGGCAACCGCCGAAGCGCCGGCCCCGCCGGCCCCTGTTGCCGAGGCGCCCGTGAGCGACGCTCCCGCCCCTGAAGCGGCGGCTGCCGAGGCGCCTGCGAGCGAGGCTCCGGCCCCTGATGCGCCGGCTGCCGAGACCCCTGCGCCCGACGCTCCTGCTGCCGAGGCTCCTGCCGCTGACGCGCCTGCTGCCGAGGTGCCGGCTGCCGACGCGGCCGCTGCCGACGCTCCCGCTGCCGGCGCTCCCCCCGCGGATGCACCCGCCGCCGACGTGCCGCCCGTCACGCCCGACGCCGAGCGTCCGGCCGTCGGTCCGAAGATCCTCGGGGTGGCGGCCGATCCGAAGCCGCTGCCGACGGTCAAAGCCGCGCTGCCGACGCGCAAACGCCGCCGCCGCCCGTCGGCCGCCGAGCGCCACCGCCGTGCGTTCTTCTCGGCGCTGACCGACCTGCGGCGCGGCACTCCCGCGGCGACGCAACAGGCCTCCCCGGCAACCGACGAGTCGAGTCCCGCGGAGGGCGAGGCGGACGCGACGACCGCCGAGGCGCCGGCCGCCGAGGCACCCGCCGCCGAGGCTACGCCCACCACGGCCGAGACCCCCGCTTCCGAGACGCCAGCTGCCGAGGCGCCAGCCGCCGAGGAGCCCACTCCCGCCGCCGCCGAGGCGCCGGCCGCTGCGGCCGAGCACGAGCCCGACGCCACCGGCGATCGCTCCCCGACCTCGCCCGCCCGCGTCACCGCGGCGATCGAGCGCGTCGGCGGCGCCGAGATCATCAAGGAAGCGCTCAAGCCCAAGCAGGACGAGAAGGGCCAGCCGCTGAAGTGGGCGGCGGTCTGCGCCCAGGCCGCCGAGGGGCTCAAGCCCGGCGATCCCGTCTTCAACGCGTGGGTGCGGCTGGCCGCCACGCCGGTGCGCGAGGTCAAAAGCCAGCTTCCGCGTCCGCCCGAGGCCGAGCGCAGCTCGCGCGGCGGCGAGAGCACGGGGCGCCGCCCCGGCGGCGGACAGCGCTCAGGCGGGCGCCCGCGCCGCGACGACCGGCCCAGCCGCTCCGAGTTCGCCTCTCACGCCCAGGACGGCACGCTGCGCAAGAGCATCCGCATCGTCACCGGTCACGACGAGGACCAGGAACGGCGCGAGCGTGAGCGCAACCGCAAGGAGCAGCGCGAGGCCAAGCGCCGCGCCGAGCGCGAGCGGCTTGCCCGCCTCGGGTACTAGCAGCCGACCGAGTCGCAGGACCCGCGATTGCCGGGCAGGGAGCGCAACCTCGAGATCAAGGCGGTCGACGCCGATCCACCGGCGACGCTGGCCGCGGCGCTGGCGTTCGGCGCGGACGACCAAGGCGTGCTGCATCAGCGCGACACGTACTTCCATGCCGTGACCGGCCGGCTGAAGCTGCGCGAGGCGCCGCCACGGCCCGCCGAGCTGATCGCCTACGCCCGCGCCGACCTCGCCGGGCCGAAGGTCAGCCATTACCGCGTCGTGCCGGTCGCCGACCACCTCGCGCTGATCGAAGCGCTGAGCGACTCGCTCGGCGTGCGGTGCGTCGTCGAGAAGGCACGGCACCTGCTGCGCTGGCGCAACGTCCGCATCCACCTCGATCGCGTGGCCGGCCTCGGGCACTTCGTCGAGCTCGAGGCCGTGGCGACCTCGCCAGGCGGCCTCGAGGTCGAGCGCGATCGCGTCGAGCAGCTGCGCGCCACCCTGGGCATCGCCGACGAGCAGCTCATCGCGCGGGGCTACGCCGACCTGCTCGCGTGAGCGCGCTGCGCGGCCGCACGATCGTCATGTCCGGCGGCAGCCGCGGGATCGGCCTCGCGATCGCGCTGCGCGCCGCCCGCGACGGCGCCAACATCGCGCTGCTCGCGAAGACGGCCGAGCCGCACCGGCGCCTGGAGGGGACGATCTTCAGTGCGGCGCAGCAGATCGAGGCGGCCGGGGGCCAAGCGCTGCCGATCGTCGGTGACGTGCGCGACGACGACGCGGTCGCGGACGCCGTCGGCCGGACGGTCGCCCGCTTCGGCGCGATCGACGTCGTCGTCAACAACGCCAGCGCGATCGACGTCAGCAACAGCCAGGCGATCGCCATGAAGCGCTACGACCTCATGCAGGACGTCAACACGCGCGGCACGTTCCTGCTCTCGCGCACGTGCGTCCCGCACCTGCGCAACGCCGCCGACCCGCACGTCCTCACGCTCAGCCCGCCGCTCAGCCTCGACCCGAAGTGGTACGTCGGGCATCTCGCCTACACGCTGGCGAAGTTCGGCATGAGCATGTGCACGCTGGGCATGGCCGTCGAGTACGCGCAGGACGGCATCGCCTTCAACTCACTGTGGCCGCGCACGCTCATCGCCACCGCGGCGGTGCAGAACCTGCTCGGCGGAGACGAGGCGATGGCCCGCTCGCGCCGGCCGGAGATCGTCGCCGATGCCGCCCCCCACATCCTCACGCGGCCGGCGCGCACCACGACGGGCAACTTCTTCATCGACGACGAGGTCCTGGCAGAGGCAGGTGTGACCGACCTGAGCCACTACGCCTACGTGCCGGAAGCCGACCTGCAGGTCGACCTGTTTCTCGACGGCTGAGCAACCGGCCAGCCGCCTCCGCGTACAGCGCGTCAGGCGACGCCGCGTGCATGCCGGCAGGCTACGGGGTAACGCGGCAGATCTCGCTACGCTCAAGAGCAGAAATCTTAGCGTCAGCGACTCAACTCATGTTTCGTAAGCACGTTCGGTATAGTTGTTCGTGCAACGAAAGGAAACGGAACTCATGGCCAAGCTGCTGCTCATTCCCCTAGACGACACCGTCATCTTCCCGACGATGGACATCAACCTTCCGGTTGATGCGTCCGGTGAGGATCGCGTCCTGCTCGTGCCCAGGCACGATGGGCAGTACGCCAAGGTCGGCACGATCGCCAAGGTCGCCGACTCCATCCGCCTGCCCGGTGGCGGGCGTGGCGTCTCGCTCGAGAGCCTGTCGCGCGGCGTCATCGTCGGCGCGGCGCAGGCCGGTCCCGGCGACCGCCTCTACGCCGAGGTCGAGGAGCATCCCGACACGAACCCGGTCGACGGGCGCACGCGCGAACTCGAGCGCGAGTACCGCGCGGTCGTCGAGGAGATCCTCGCCGAGCGCGGCGCCGACGAGCGCATCGCGGCGTTCCTGCGCGGCGTCAGCGGCCCGGGCGCGCTGGCCGACACGGCCGGGTTCAGCCCCGACCTGACGTTCGAGCAGAAGGTCCGCGTGCTCGAGACGCTCGACGTCACCGAGCGCCTCGCGGTCGCCGTCGAGATGCAGCGCGAGCGGCTGACCGAGCTGCAGGTGCGCAACCGCATCCGCAACGACGTCGAGTCCGGCGCCCAGAAGCAGCAGCGCGAGTACTTCCTGCGCCAGCAGATGGACTCCATTCGCCGCGAGCTGGGCGAGGACGAGTCGATCACCGACGAGTACCGCACGAAGATCGCCGACGCCGGAATGCCGGACGCCGTGCGCGAGCAGGCCGAGCGCGAGCTCGACCGCCTCGAGCGCGCGGGCGAGCAGAGCGGCGAGGCGTCGATGATCCGGACCTACCTCGACTGGCTCATCGCCGTGCCGTGGAGCAAGGCGTCCGACGAGGTGCTCGACCCGGTCCACGCGCGTGAGGTGCTCGATGCCGACCACGCGGGCCTGGAGGACGTCAAGGACCGCATTACCGAGTACATCGCCGTGCGCAAGCTGCGCAACGAGCGGGGCATCGAGATGGACAAGAAGGCTGGGGCCATCCTCACCCTGATCGGCCCTCCGGGCACCGGCAAGACCTCGATCGGCGAGTCGATCGCCCGTGCGACCGGACGCGAGTTCGTGCGCATGTCGCTCGGCGGCGTCCGTGACGAGGCGGAGATCCGCGGCCATCGCCGCACGTACATCGGCGCGCTGCCGGGCCGGCTCGTCCGTGCCCTGCGCGACGCCGGGACGATGAACCCGGTGATCATGCTCGACGAGGTCGACAAGGTCGGCGCCGACTGGCGCGGCGATCCGTCGGCGGCGCTGCTCGAGGTCCTCGACCCGGCGCAGAACCATTCGTTCCGCGATCACTACCTCGACATCGAGATCGACCTCAGCCAGGTCCTGTTCATCGCCACGGCAAACGTCGCCGAGACGATCCCGGGCCCGCTGCTGGACCGCATGGAGGTCATTCGCTTCGACGGCTACACCGTCGCGGAGAAGACCGCGATCGCCCGCGACTACCTGTGGGCCCGCCAGCGCGAGCGCAACGGCCTGCGCGAGGACGAGGTCGTCGTCGACGACGACATCCTCACGCTCGTCGTCTCGGAGTACACCCGCGAGGCGGGCGTGCGCCAGCTCGAGCGCGAGCTCGGCACGCTGCTGCGCAAGACCGCGACGAAGATCGCCTCGGATCCCAGCGTGGCTCCGGTGACGGTCGACGTCGACCTCGTGCGCGACGCGCTCGGGCGTCAGAAGGTCTTCCAGGAGGCGGCGGCGCGCACGGCGGTGCCGGGCGTGGCCACCGGACTGGCGGTGACCGGCGTCGGCGGCGACGTGCTGTTCATCGAGGCCAACGCGATGAAGGGCAAGGGCAACCTGACGCTGACCGGCCAGCTCGGGGACGTCATGAAGGAGTCCGCTCGGATCGCACTGACGTACGTGCGGGCCCACGGCCTGGACCTCGGCGTCGCCGACGAGGCGTTCGACGAGCGCGAGTTCCACGTCCACGTGCCAGCGGGCGCGATCCCCAAGGACGGCCCGAGCGCCGGCATCGCGATGACCACCGCGCTCGCCTCGCTGCTCACCGGCCGCCCGGTGCGCCACACCGTCGGGATGACCGGCGAGGTGACCCTGCAGGGCCGGGTCCTGCCGATCGGAGGACTGAAGCAGAAGGTGCTTGCCGCGCACGCCGCGGGACTGACCGACGTGATCCTCCCCGAGCGCAACCGCGCCGACCTGGATGACGTGCCCGAGGATGTGCGTGAGGCGATGACGTTCCACCCCGTCATGACGGTCGACGAGGTGCTCGACATCGCACTCGAGCCTGCTCGCACTGAGCCCATCAGCGCGTAGCAGCGGCGGCGCGGGTTTCCCCCCCTCCCGCGCCGCCCCCACGAGACGACGACCGCGCCTGGCCATGGGCGCGGTCGTCCTCGTCTCGGGGCGTCTGGGCCTGTGAGCCGTGGCGCTACGCTGGGCATCGATCGTCATGGGGATCGTCGCCACGAGGCATTGGCACCGCATCGAGGATGGTCGTCTGCAATGCGACGTCTGTCCGCGCTCGTGCAAGTTGCGCGACGGCCAACGCGGCCTGTGTTTCGTACGTGCTCGCGACGGCGAGCAGATCGTGCTGACGACGTACGGTCGCTCGAGTGGCTTCTGCGTCGATCCGATCGAGAAGAAGCCGCTCAATCACTTTCTGCCGGGCACGCCGGTGCTCTCGTTCGGTACGGCGGGGTGCAACCTGGGCTGTCGCTTCTGCCAGAACTGGGACATCTCGAAGTCGCGCCAGATGGACACGCTCGCCGACGCCGCCTCGCCGGAGGGGCTCGCGGAGGCCGCGCAGCGGCTGGGATGCAAGAGCGTCGCCTTCACGTACAACGACCCGGTGATCTTCATGGAGTACGCGATGGATGTCGCCGACGCGTGCCGCGAGCGCGGGATCCGCGCGGTTGCGGTCACCGCCGGCTATGTCTGCGCCGAGCCGCGGCGCGAGTTCTTCGCGCACATGGACGCAGCCAACGTCGATCTGAAGGCGTTCAGCGAGTCGTTCTACGCGCGGATCTGCTCCGGCCATGTGCGGCCGGTGCTCGACACGCTGGAGTACCTCAGGCATGAGACCGGCGTCTGGTTTGAGATCACGACCCTGCTGATCCCGGGGCTGAACGACTCCGACGAGGAGATCGACCGGATGACGCGCTGGGTCGTCGACCGACTCGGCCGCGACGTGCCGATGCACTTCACGGCGTTTCATCCGGACTACAGGCTGCGCGACAGGCCGCCGACGCCTCCGTCGACGCTGTCTCGCGCGCGCTCGATCGCGATCGCCAACGGGGTGCGGTTCGCGTACACCGGAAACGTGCACGATCGCGACGGCGCCAGCACGTTCTGCGGCGGATGCGGCGAGCTTGTCGTCGAGCGCGACTGGTACCAGCTCGGTCGCTACAACCTCACCGACGGCGGCGACTGCCGATCGTGCGGGACGGCGTTGCCGGGGGTCTTCGACGGGCCGCCGGGCCGGCAGGGGCCGCGCCGTCAGCCGATCAGACTCGAGTCATGACAGCGGCTCGAACCGCGCGGTGAAGTGGCGCAGCGTCGCGGCCTCGTCGACGATGCGCAGGCCGCGTAGCTCGTGGGCGCGTGCAGCGACCGCAACCACGACTTCGATGACGTAGTCGATGTGGCTCTGCGTGTAGGTGCGCCGCGGGATGGCGAGTCGCACGAGCTCGACCCGCGCGGGCACCTCGCTGCCATCGGGCCGACGGCCGAACATGACGCTGCCGATCTCGCAGGTGCGCACGCCGCCGGCGGCGTACAGCTCGCAGGCCAGCGCCTGGCCCGGATACTCGAGTGCCGGGACGTGGCCGAGCAGCGCGCCCGCATCGATGTAGACGGCATGGCCGCCGATCGGGCGCACGACCGGGATGCCGGCACGATGCAATGCATCGCCGAGGTATGCGGTCGAGCCGATCCGGTAGCGGAGGTAGTCGTGGTCGACGACTTCCCGCAGGCCCTGAGCGATCGCCTCGAGGTCCCGGCCGGCAAGCCCGCCGTACGTCGGAAATCCCTCGGTGAGAATGAGCAGGTTGCGGCACTGCTCGGCGAGCGTGGCGCCGCGCACGGCCAGCCAGCCGCCGATGTTCGCCAGGCCGTCCTTCTTGGCCGACATCGTCATCCCGTCGGCGAGCGCGGCCATCTCGCGGACGATGTCGACGACGGCACGACCGGATTGCCCTGGCTCGCGCTCGCGGATGAACCAGGCGTTCTCGGCGAAGCGACAGGCGTCCAGGAACAGCGGCACGCCGTGGCGGTCGCAGACCGCGCGCACTGCGTTGAGATTCTCCAAGCTCACGGGCTGGCCACCGCCGGAGTTGTTGGTCACCGTCACGAAGACCGCCGGCACGTCCGGGCCGCGCGCCTCCAGCAGCAACGACAGCGCATCGACGTCCATGTTGCCCTTGAAGGGATGCTCCAGACCCGGTACGCGCGCCTCGGCGATCGGCAGGTCGATGGCCTCGGCCCCCGTGAACTCGACGTTCGCGCGCGTCGTGTCGAAATGCGTGTTGTTCGGGATGATCCTCCCCGGCGCGCCGAGCACCGTGAAGAGGATCTTCTCGGCCGCACGACCCTGGTGCGTGGGGATGACGTACTCGAAATCGAACAGCTCCTGCACCGCAGCGAGGAAGCGAAACCAGGAGGGGGAGCCTGCGTAGCTCTCGTCACCGCGCTGCAGGCCGGCCCATTGATCGGAGGACATCGCCCCGGTGCCCGAGTCCGTCAGCAGGTCGATCAGCACGTCCTCGCTGCGCAACGCGAACAGGTTCGATCCGGCCTGCGCGAGCCAGCGCTCACGTTCGACTCGATCGGACATCCGCATCGGCTCGATCGAGTGGATGCGAAACGGCTCGATGATCGTCCGAAACGGCTCCATGACGAGACCGTAGACCCTCTCGGGACCGGACCGCCGGCCCGGGCGCGGCGTCCGGTGGCTTTGGCCGCGGCCGCCGTCGGGTGGATCGGGGATCTGCTCAGCGCCACTCGTGTGCCCCGGGCGCGGACATCGACGGTTGCCGCGTGACCGGATCGGGCACATGGGCCGCCATGGCCGGCTGGATCTTCGTCGACGCGCTGGACGAACCGCGGCGTTGAGGCACGAATGCGTGCTGAGGCGACCATCGTGGAGCACCCGATCGACCGCGAGCGGCACGTCGTTGCC
>DASZDB010000591.1:0-7027 GCA_035942495.1 Solirubrobacteraceae bacterium | reverse complement strand
GCGCGCGGGCTTCTTCGGAGCGGCGGCCGGCGGCTCGTCCTGCAGCGCGCCCGGCGATCCGGCGATCGGCGTCGGTGATTCACCGGAAGGGGAGGAAGCCGATTGGCCTGGGTCGGAGGAATCGCCGGGGATGAACAGCGCCAGGGCGGTGACCAGCGCCACGAGCCCCGCCAGCGCGATGCCGAGCACGTGCCTGCGATCCATCCCGTGTGTGAATCGCGGGAGCCGTGACTCGAAGCGCGGGCGGCGTTCGAGCGCTCGGCGCCCGCGCTCGCCGAGCACCTGAACCCTCTCGCGCACCGCCGCGCCGCGGCCCGGGCCGCGCTCACGCACTCGGCGGCTTCGCTCGCCGAGCACCTGAACCCGCTCGCGTACCGCCGCGCCGGTGTCCTTGCCGTGTTCGCGCGCGCGCGAGATGGCCGACGCGCGGCCGTAGGGCGCAGCGCCGACGGGTGCGCTGAGCGGCGACGGACGGCTCGCGCCGCTCTGTGCGACTGCGGGCCCCTGCGCATCTGCGGACCAGTCGAAGTCGGTTCCCGCCGGGACCGGCGCCTGCATCGGCGCTTGGCCGGGCCTCGAGATGTCCGCGCCGACGCCCTTCTCCGCCGCCTCGCGCACGGCGGCCACGTCGCCGTCCAGCGCGGTAACCGGCGCGGCTGCCACGAGCGCCCCGACGATCTGACGCGCGATGCTCGCCGGCAGTGGTGCCTCAGGAGGATGTTCGTAGGCGCGCTCGGCGGCCTCGAAACGTGCCACCGCGTCGACGCAGGCCGAGCAGCTGACGACATGCTGCTCGAAGTGCTCGCGCTCGGCCGCAGGCAGCGTGTCCTCGATCCAGCCCACGAGCAGCGCCGCCGCCGGGCACTCGGAGTACCCGTCGGCGCCGCGGCGCGAAGACGCCCCCCGCGCCGCTGCGGCGTGACGGGTCGCGCTGAGCAGGATGGATTCCGCGTCGAGGCTGGACTCGTCAGCCGTGGCGACTCGCGCCCGAAACTGGGCGAAGGCGTCCGCTGCTGCATGGCCTGCCTGACCGGGAGCGACGTGCTCGGAGTAGACCAGCACGGCTCCGCCGCGGCGCTTGCACAGCCCGGCGAGCGCCTCCGGCTCCCCGCTGCGGATCCCCCCTGCGGTGACCTCTGTGATGGCAGGCACCGTGGCAGAATAGCGCCGCAGCGGCGCCCTCACGGCACATCGGGTGTGAATTTGCGCCGGCGCGTATACGCCAGGCCGGTGCGGTCGGCGGTCAGTTGGCCGGCAGCCGCGCCCCGGACGCACGGCTGCGCCATGTCTGCGGATCCTGACTGTCAAACAGGCGTAGCGCCTGCGCCGGCAGCGGATCCCTGGGCTTGAGCCGACGCGCGAACCGCGCCGCAGGGCGGGGGTCCAGGCCGGCCGCCGCGCGCGCCAAGGCCAAGCCGTAGTGGGCCTCCCAGTTCTCCGGGTCGCGGCGTACGGCCTGCTGCATCGCGCGCACGCCATCGGCCGGCCGGCCGCTGCGCACGTCGCAGTAGCCGAGGATGACGTGTGGCTCCGGGCGCTCGGCCCACATTCCACGGGAGTCCCTCGCCCGTTCCACCGCGGTGGCGCAATCGCCGCGCGCGAAGGCCTGGACGCTTTCGCGCAGCGCACCATCGGACAGTCGCACGCGTGCGGGAACAAAAGCCAGGATCACGCACGCGATGACGATCGCTGCGCGCACGGCCGGTCTCGTGCCGCCGGCTCGCGAGGCGCCAGTGACGTCGGCCGACGGCGCGGCCAGCGCGAGCCCGCCGGCCGCGAAGAGCCACAGGGTGACCGCCGGCATCTCCCAGTCCCAGTCGACACCCGCGTGAAGCGCCCATGCGACGCCCGCGCCGAACAGCCCCGCCCCGACGACACGGTCGGGGCCGCGTGCCCGTGCGAGAAACCCGGCCAGCACCAGCAGGACGATCCCGACGACGAGCAGGAACCCCACGAGCCCGAGTTCACCCAGTGTCTCGACATACAGTGAATGGGCATCGTTGAACTGAGACGCCCGGCCCAGACGGTCCCACTGCAGCGGGAACGTTCCCGCGCCTTCACCGGTCAGCGGCTGTTGCGAGAAGTCCTCGAGCGCGACGCGCCAGTACAGCATCCGCCCGTTGTCTCTGGAAGTCGCCAGCCGCGAACGGTTGTCGGCGTCGGCGATCGCGTCCGGCTCGGCCTCCACGAAGCGGTCGTACTGCTCGCCGACGGCGCCGGAGAGTGCTGCGACGATCGCCACCGCGACAGCCGCCGCGAGACCCACCGACCACGCCGTGCGGCTGCCGCGCAGCGCTGCGGGCATGGCGCTGCCCGGCCACGACGACTCCCTGTCGAGCAACCTGCGACGTACCAGCGCCGCCAGCACCGTGCAGATCACGACGACGACGGCCACGCGATGACCTTGGGCGGTTGCGGCGGCCGTCGTCGGCTGCTCCGTGGCGAGGAGGTCGGCTGCGTAGGCTGCGATCCCCGCTGGCGCGACCGTCGGCGCGGCGGCCAGCACGGCATTCGCCAGCGCTCGCGGGCGGCCCACGGCGACGAGCGCCACCAGTCCCACCACCGCCGCGAGGACGGCGCCACGTGAGTAGGTCAGCAGCATCGTCGTGGCCAGGACCGGCAGAGCGGCCGCCGCGAGGACACGGCCTGCCGGATGCTCGCGATCGTCCGACGTCAGCGCGAAGCTGAGCACCAGCCCGAGCGCGGCGAGCAGCCCGAGGCTGTTCCAGTACGTCAGGGGATAACTCAGCCGCTCGGCGGCGACCGCGGGCGTGACCCCCCAAACATCGGGCAGCAGCCGCGTGGCGAGACCGCACAGGCATACGACGAAGGCGGCGGCCGCGATCGCCCGGACGATCCACCTCAGGCGGTCCTCGGTCCGTCCCCAGGCGCCCATCAGGACGAACACGAGGGCATAGAGCAGCACGCGGTCGTACTCGACGACCGCGCGCGCCGGAGCATCCGACCACGTCCCCGAGACCAGCGTCCAGAGCGCGAGCAGCCCGAGCAGGGACGCACCCACCACGTACGTCCGGCTGAGGCCCGCGAAGGGCCGGTCGCTCACGGCGCCCCGCACGCCCAGCACGACGACGAGGGCGAGCGCGGCGACCGCCGTGGCGCCCGGGAAGTAGCCACCCGCGCGAAAGCTGAGGATGACGATGAGGACGGCGGGGATCAGCGCGTGGAACGCAGCGGCGGCGGCGTGCGGCGGACGGGCAACGCGCTCGACGGACTCGACCGCCGACTCCTCGGCGGACCGCCCGACCCCGACCCGGCCGACGAACACGCACGAATGCTATGGGCGTGGCGTCCCGCCCGTCGTGTCCGATGTGGGCTCCCGCGCGATCGGCGATCGTGGTTAGGCTCCGGGCCGATGATCGATCTGCACGCGCATGTCCTGCCGGGCATCGACGACGGGCCTGCCGACGTGGAGGGGAGCCTCGCGCTGTTGCGAGCAGCGGCGCTGGCGGGAACGCGCGTCATCGCCGCCACGCCTCATCTGCGCCGCGATTTTCCCGGGGTGCGCCTCGACGACATCGCGGCCTCGTGCCTGTCGATGCAGGAACACGTCCCAGCGGACTGGGATGTGCAGATCGTCTCCGGCGGCGAGGTCGACCTCGGATGGGCGATGCGCGCGAGCGACGCGCAACTGCGGATGGCCTCCTACGGGGCGCGCGGGACCGATCTGCTCGTCGAGACCCCGTACGCGACCTCGCCGCGGATCTTCGAGCCGCCGTTGATGGCGCTGATGAACCGCGGCTATCGCGTCCTTCTCGCCCACCCCGAGCTCAACCCCGGCCTGCAGGCGAGCCCCGAGCACATCCCGGGGCTCGTCGGACGCGGCGTGCTGCTGCAGATCACGGGCGCCTCGCTGTTGCCCGATCCGCGACGGTCGCGTCGCTCTCGATTGGCGCGCCGCCTCCTCGAGCAGGGGCACGCGCATGTCATCGCCTCCGACGCGCATTCCGGCGGACCCTGGCGCCCGCCGGGATTGACCGCCGCGCTCGAGGTGGCCCGGGCCATCGCCCCGGAACGGGCGGAGTGGATGGTGACCTCCGCGCCGGCCGCGATCCTCAGTGGCAAGCCGCTTCCCCCCCTGCCGTTCGGCCGCTGACGGGCGGTGGCGGATGCTCGCTCTACGGCGACGTCGCCCGCTCGTGCGCCGCATCGTCGTCGGCGGGGCGCTGGTGGCCCTCGTCGGCGCATGTGGCGCCGCGAACCCCGCCGCTGACGACGCACAGGTACAGCGTGGACTCGACGCCATCGACGGCATCGAGCAGGACGGGTTCACACTCGGTGACCCGCAGGCGCCGTGGACGCTGAGCATCATCTCTTCGCCCACCAGCTTCGAGCTGGACGCGCTCATCACCGAACTGCCGGAGCTCACGCGGCGCTTCGTGCGTCCCGGTCGGCTGAAGCTTCAGATGCGCACGCCGACGAAGGGTGCCTACGGAGTCAACGGTGAAGAGCGAGACGTCGCCGGTGTGCTGCTCGCGGCAGGCCTTCAAGACCACTACTGGAATGCGCTGGTCCGCTTCGTTCCGCGCTATCGAGGTGGCACGCGACTCGCCGATCTCGCCGCGCTGTTGCGGCGCTCGGCGGTGCCGGACGTCGCCTTGGCGATGACGCAACGCTCGTCGCCGCGGATCCGTGCGGCGCTCGACCGAGCCGACGAGGTTGCCGCGGCCGCCGAGGGCGGAGGCCGGCTCGTCTACCTCTTGGCGCGTGGTGCCGACGAGCCGCGACGCCTCAGCTTCGAGAAAGAGCTGCGCACGCTTACCGACGAAGTCGGTGGGTCGTTGCGCTGAGGATCGCCTGCGGTCGCGGCCGGTCGGGCACGGGCGGCGTGCACGACGCAGGGCAAGACCGACGGGTACGTTGTATCGGCGCCAGCGCTTGTAGGTACCGATGCACGAGGCAGGTATCTCAGGCGCAGCACGAAGTGGCGAGAACATAGTGAACCTGCGCGACGTCAACGGGTGCGGGACGCACAGCACCCGCGCGTTGCTCGGCGCACCCGGCTCCTGTGCCCGGCGGCGTCACGTCTCGCCGCCGCGCGAGAACTCACCGCCTGGCACCGCTTCCCCGTCCGGCTCGGCCGGCGCGGGATTCGGTGGTGGTGGTGGCGATGGCGGTGGCGCTGGCGGCGGAGGCGGCGGCGTGCTTGGAGTGGTGGAACGGCGCGACGGTCGTGAGAGCGCGCGCGGCCTCGCTGCGGCGCGCCGCGCCGATGAAGTCGCGCCCCCGCTCTCGGCCGATCGACGTGGCTTCGCGCGCGTCGTTCTCGAGCGCCGAGGCTCGCTGCGGGCGCTCGGCGCGCGAGGCGCTTGCGACGGCTTACTGCTCACTTGCGTCCGATCGGACGCAGGCTGCACCGCCCCCGCTTGGCCTGCGGGGAGGCCGGGATCCGGCCTACTCGCCGCGTTCTTGGGCGGCGAGGATGCGAGGAGAAAGGTCATGAGCGCGACGGCAATCGCGACGGTGGCGAAGAGCCCGATGGCGCCGAGTTCGGCACCGCGGCTGTTGACGGTCTCGGCGAATCCACGGCGCCCGGCCGCAGGCGCACCCCGTCTGCGGGCGATCGGCAGCCGCTGCCGGGGCCGCTCGGTCGCGCCCGGGCCCGGGCCGAGGACGCGATAGCGCACAGCCGCGCAGATGTCGCCGACCAAGGACGAGAGCGTCGGGGACACGCGAGGCGGGGCGCGGCGCGGCCCCGAGGCGCGAGGGGCGTCGTCGCCGCTGGGTGCTTCGGAGTCGGACGGCTCAGCGGCCGGCGACGCGACGTCGTCCGGGACGGCGTCGGCCGGAGGCCGGCTGGTCGCCGAGAAGATCGGCCAGGGAGCGGCGGACGCCGCTTGCGCCGGCGCGGCATCCTGCGCGGCGGCGACGGGCGGAAGCTCGAGCCTCGGGGAAGCGGCTTCGTCGGGTGCGGGTGCGCGTGCGGGTGCGGCTTGCGAAGGCGCCGGAGGCTCGCCGAGCATGTCGCGGACGTGTTGCAGCGCCTGCGCACGGACTGTATCGGCATCGCCGCCGGCCGCCTTGACCGGGGCGCCGGCGACGAGATCGGTGATGATCTGCTCGGCGACATGCAACGGCAATCGTGCGCGGGGCGGGCGCTCGAACGCGCGCTGCGCGGCTTCGAGGCGCCGCATCGCGACAGAACAGGCCCGGCAGCGGGCAACATGGTCGTCGAGTTGCTTGCGGTCCTCGTCGGCTGGCTGCTCGAGCCACGCGACGAGCGTCGGCTCCAGCCCCGGACAACCCTCCGGGGCATTGTGTGGCGCCGCGGCGTGAACGCCGCGCGCGGCAGCCGCGCGTCGCGTGGCCTTGTGCAGCAGTGCATGGACATCGAGCTGATCCGTTGCGGCTGCGGCGACGAGAACGCTGCGCATGAGGGCAAACGCGTCCGCGGCCGCCGGGGCCGCTTGGCGCGGCGCCGCCACGTGCTCGCAGTAGGCCAGGACGGGTGCGCCTCGCTCGGTGCACAGGGCCGCAAGCGCCTGCGGTTCGCCGTCGCGAACGGCATCTGACGTGAACGCCGCCTGCGTTGCCACGGCGGGCAGAATAGCGAGCGCATCCGCTGGAGCGGCGTTCGTGCTGGCGAAGCCCGAACGGTGGACGAACTGACGCGCGGCGGCTCAGGGGCGTGACGCGCCGGCGTTGCGTGCTGGCCGAACCGCAGATTCCCGCGCGTTGCCGGTGGAGCTCGTGTCGCCGGTGCCACCTAGCGAGACGGGTGCGGACGGCGTCGGCAATAACGTCATACCCGACGACGACGACAGCCACAAGACCGCCGCCGTGCCGAGGACCGCAGCCGCCGCGAGCAGTGCCACGGAAGCGGAGGCCGGCGTCTTGCGAGGGCCGACTCGGCTCGGCGACGCGCGCAGGTCCAGCGTCGGCAAACGCAGCGCCGCGCCGGCGGGCAGCGGTGGGTCGGCGGCGGGCAGGAGCCGAGGTGCGGGACTTGCCGCGCGAGGGCGGGGAGGCGCGGGATCGGCGGCGCGCGGGCGGCGCGCGGGCTTGGCGG
>DASZDB010000590.1:0-1586 GCA_035942495.1 Solirubrobacteraceae bacterium | reverse complement strand
CTTCGCGCCGCGGCCGGCGTTCATCGAGGCGCTGACCGACGCGGCGCAGCGCGGCGTCGACGTCCGCGTGCTCGTGCCGGGGCCGCACACCGACAAGGACCTCGTCCGCCAGGCCGGCCACTCGGTCTACGAGGAGCTGCTGGAGGGCGGCGTGCGGATCTACGAGTTCTGCCCCACGATGATCCACGCCAAGACGCTGACGATCGACGGCGCCTGGTCCTCCGTCGGGTCGGTGAACTTCGACAACCGTTCGTTTCAGCTGCAGGACGAGGTGACGCTGTGCATCTGCTCGCGCGAGTTCGCGGGAAAGCTCGACGAGCAGTTCGAGCGAGACCTCGCGCGTTCCGCCGAGATCGAGCTCGAGCGCTGGGGCGGGCGCCCGCTGCACGCGCGGGCGAGCGAGGCGGTCCTCCGGCTCGCTCGGCGCGAGCTGTAGACCGCCGCTGGGCGCTGCGCGGGCCGCTCAGCCGCCGCCTTCGCGGGCGTCCTCCTGCCACTCGTCGGCCTGCGCCTCCTCGTCCTTCTCGCCGTAGCGCACGTGGGGCTCCGCCGCCGCGTCGGCTTCCTCGTCGGGCACGACCTCTTCGGGCATCTCCTGCTCTTCGTTCACGGCGGCTCCAATCGCTCGGGGGTTGCGCAGCGTATCCAGCCCCCGGTCGTTCATCCTCGTCGCCGGCCGCGCTTGCGCGGCACTCGAGCGCTACTGCGAACCTGATGTGCGGCTGACGACGACGGGCGTGCCGGACGCCGGGTGGCCGAGGCGGGCGGACGCGCTTCCGCCGCGCAGGAACAGCTCGATGAAACGCCGCTCGCCGCCGTCGCGCAGCGGCCAGCCCGACGATCCCGGCGCCAGCGCAAGCTCGCCCTCGGCGACCGAGAAGCTGCCATCGGAGACGATCGCCGTCGCCGACGCGTGGCCGACGCGGACGAGGACCCGCTCGCCGTTGGCCACGGGCCGCTCGTCGAGCGTCGTCTTCAGGTTGCCGTAGCCGTCGGTGTAGGCCACGACGGCGGACGGAGCGCGTGGCACGAGCTCGGGCGGCACGGGCTTGCCGATGGCGCCGCGGTCGCCGGCGACGAGCCGGCCCACGGCCGCGGGCAGGAAGTCGCGCGAGCGAAACTGCGAGCCCGCGGCCGGCACGTCGAGGTAGAAGAGCGGTGCCTGATCATGCAGGAACGCCAGTGAGTGCCCGGAGTTCGGGCCGACGACGAGCGTGCCGTTCGGCACCTCGGCGACCGTGAAGCGCTCACCTTCGTTGGCGCGGCGCGGGTTGGCCTCGTCACGGCGCGGGGCGACGTTGTGAAACACGACGCGCTCGGCCGGACCGTCCGTCAGCGCGAGCTGCGCGACCACGAACCCGGCGGCCATCGTGTCGAAGGGGCCGACGGGGGTGGCGACGATCGTCGCGCCGGGAAGCTCAGCGGCCAGGCGTTGCGTCACCTCGGCGAACGCCAGGTCGCCGGCTGGGCCGTAGTCGGCCACGACATGAACCAGCACAGCCAGGACGGTACTCCTCGGGCGGCGTCGTGCGAGCGAGCGCCCGCGGATGCGCCTACGCCCGGTCGTGCTCCTCGGCCTGGCGCCG
>DASZDB010000589.1:0-3209 GCA_035942495.1 Solirubrobacteraceae bacterium | reverse complement strand
GAGAGCGCGAGGCGGATCGGCATGTCGGTCTGCGCGAGGCGGTCGATGCCGGGGATCCAGCCGACCGTCGAGATCGCGGTGCGACGGTGCGTGACGCCGAGGTCGGGCAGGCGCTCGCACGCCGCCAGCACGTGGTCGAGGTTCATCATCGGCTCGCCCATGCCCATGAACACGACGTGGTCGACGTCCTCGATGCGCCGGAAGTGCAGCGCCTGGTCGAGGATCTCCGACGCCGTCAGGTTGCGGCCGAACCTCATCGCGCCGGTCGCGCAGAACGTGCACGTCAGCGGGCAGCCCGACTGCGAGGACAGACACAGCGAGCGGCGACCGTCGCGATAGCGCATCAGCACGGCCTCGACCGCCCGGCCGTCAGCGGTGTGAAACAGCGTCTTGACGGTGCCGTCGCGCGCGTGCGCCTCCTCGACGACGCTCAGCGACGAGAACGGCACCTCGTCGGCCAGCCGCGCGCGCAGCGCCGCGGGAACGTCGGTCATCGCGTCGTAGCCGCCGGCGCCGCGTGCCGCCCACGACCACACCTGGCGGGCGCGGAAGGCGGGCTGCGCGGCGTCGGCGAGCGTGCGCTCGAGCAGCGCGAGATCCATGCCCCCATCGTAGGCGCGCCTCCGCGCGGCTCAGATGAGGTCGTCGAACTCGAAGCGCGCGTTGCCGTGCGCGGAGAGCATCGGCACCCCGGCGGCCGCGAGCTCGTGGGCGCCGGGCGTGTGCCAGTGGTCCGACACGTGCTTGCGCCGGCCGCCCGGGTCGACCGCCCACGCGCCGCGGTGCATCCCGTCGGCGGACTCGCGGACGAGGCCGACCCACCAGCGCAGCAGGTCCTCGTCGCCCATCTTCGAGGCGAGCGCGGTCGCGCGCAGGCCGTCCTCCGAGACCGGCTCGAGCACGATGCTGAAGGCCTCGCGGTTCATCGCCAAGTGCTGGACGTGGTTGCTCGCGACGATGTCGAAGGGCCCCTGGCGCAGGCAGATCCTCCGCACGGGCTCGAACTCGGCGACCGCGGCCGTGACGTCCGCGCCACGCGGGACGGCGGCGACGAGGTAGTCCGGGAAGAAGCGCTCCAGCGACACGTCGAGCTCGTGGGCCTCGGCCCAGCTCGCGGCGAGCCCGACGAGCTCCTCGCGCGTCGCGTGCAGCGCGAGCGCGAAGTGCATCATCTCCGGATAGAAGAGGTTGGGCGGAGGGGCCACCTGCCACCATCGTAGGCGGGCGCCTCGCCAAGTTCCTCGCCCACGCCGGTGTGGCCTCACGACGTGGCGCAGAGGAGATCATCCGGGCGGGCCGCGTCTCGATCGCCGGCAAGACCGTCACCGATCCGGCGCGCGACGTCGACATCGACAGCGGCGTCGCCGTCGACGGGAAGTTCCTCGAGGGCCCCGAGGAGCGGATGGTCTTTCTCGTCCACAAGCCCAAGGGCGTGCTCTCGACGGCGGCCGACCCGCACGGCCGCCGCACGATCGTCGACCTCGTCCCGTCGCGCGGCGCGCGGCTGTACCCGGTCGGGCGGCTGGACGCCGACAGCACCGGCCTCATCCTCGTCACGAACGACGGCGATCTCGCGCAGCGCCTGACGCACCCCTCGTTCGAGGTGCCGCGCACGTACCGCGCGGCCGTTCGCCCCGTCCCGGTGTCCGAGTGGGCGCTGCGGACGCTCCGCGAGGGCGTCGACCTCGACGACGGCCGCACCGCCCCCGCGAAGGTGCGCCAGATCAAGCCCGGCCTGCTCGAGCTGACGATCCACGAAGGGCGCAACCACCAGGTCAAGCGCATGTGCGAGGCGGTCGGCCATCGCGTGAACACGCTGCAGCGCATCCGCTTCGGCCCGCTGCGCCTCGACGACCTGCCCGAGGGCGCGCACCGGCGTCTGAAGGCGGCCGAGGTGGAGGGGCTGCGCAAGGGCCCGGCCAGTCTCCTGGCCCGCCGCGGATCGTCGTAGACTCGCCGCCGTATGCGGCTCTTCGCCCTGCGCGGGGCCTCGTCGGTCGACCGCAACGACGCCCAGGCGATCCTCGGGGCGACGGAGTGGCTGCTGCGCGAGATCCTCAAGCTCAACGACCTGCATCCCAGCGACGTGGTCAGCTGCATCTTCACCCTGACGGAGGACCTCGACGCGGAGTTTCCGGCGGTGGCCGCGCGCAACATGGGCTTCTCGGCGGTGCCGCTGCTGTGCGCGCGCGAGGTGCCGGTGCCGGGTGCGCTGCCGCGCGTCATCCGCGTGCTCATGCACTACCACGCGCCGGACAACCACGTGGCGCGCCACGTGTACCTCGGCGAGGCGCGCGGGCTGCGCCAGGACCTCGAGGGCGCACAGTGACGCGGCTCGCCGGTCTTTCGGCGGGCGAGCGAACCGTCGTCATCGCCGGGCTGCTGCTGATCGCCGACCTGCTGTTTCTGCCCTGGTACGACATCGACCTCGGCCCGCTGGACGAGGCGGTCAACACGACCGCGACCGGCGTGCAGGAGCCGTATGCGGGTTACGGCATCGCCGCGGTGGTGCTCGTGGTGATCATGATCGCCCAGATCGCGCTGGCGAAGCTGCTGTCCGTGCGCATGCCGCGGCCGCCCGTCCCGTGGTCGCAGATCCACCTGATCCTGGGGATCTTCGTCGCGGTCGTGCTCGTCATCAAGCTCGTGCGCCTGACCGACTCGCTCGGGTACGGCGCCTACAGCGCGATCCTCGCGGGCATCCTGATCGCCTACGGCGGCTACCGCATCGCATCCGAACCGATCGAACCGGAGGAACGGGCATGACTCGCGCCACGAAGGAAGAAGACGAGAACTGGGTCGGCACCCCGCCGGAGGGGTTTCACTCGCGCGACAAGGCGGACCCGGGCTACTGGCGCGCGCAATACCAGCGCTACGCGATCGGAGCGGGCGTGCTCGTCGCGTTCATCATCCTCGCGGTGCTCGTCGCGCTCATGCTCTGACCACCCCCGGAGGGCGCCCCGGGCGCGATGCGAAACAATGACCGCATGGCGATCGAGTTCTCCGAGCGCGTGCGGCGCATCCCCGTCTATCCGGTCGCCGACGGCTACTCGCTGCCCGACGACGTCGCGATGCTCGCCTCCAACGAGTCGCCCGACCCGCCGCTGCCCGCCGTCGTGGCGGCCGCGCAGCGCGCGCTGGCCGGCGTCAACCGCTACCCCGACCCCTCCAACGCGGCGCTGCGCCGCGCGCTGAGCAACCGCTACGGC
>DASZDB010000588.1:0-2544 GCA_035942495.1 Solirubrobacteraceae bacterium | reverse complement strand
CCACGCGGCGGCGCGGCCGCCAGGCCCTGCGCGTGCAGGGCCAGCCGCCGCGCGTGCGCGACCGTCAGCGTGCGCGGCGCCGGCGTCAGATGCCCTCGCCCGGCAGGAACTCGTTCGTGAACGCTCGCTGGCCGACGCCCGCGTCCTCGATGACCTCGTTCTCCTGCATCCACTGCGCATAGCGTTGCCAGTCGCGGGGGCTCTGATAGCCGAACGGGCGTTTCCTGTCACGCGGGAAGAACACCGGCAGCGTCGCCTTGACCTGTGCGCGCTGCAGGCTCGCCTTGAGGTCGGGGTTGGCTTTCACGAGGGCGTCGACGCCGGTATCGACGTCCTTGCGCAGCTGCTCGTGGCCGCGGGTGAGCGCGCGCATGAAGCGCCGCAGCACCGGCCCGCGCGAGCGGACGTCGCCCTCGCGGGCGACGATCACGAGCTCGTTGTACGTCGGCACCCCGATCTCGTCCATCCGCAGGATCACCGGCTTGCGGTCCTGCAGGCGCAGCTGGACGCCCTCGACGTTCCAGAACATGCCCAGCACCGCGTCGACCCGCTCCGAGAGCAGCGCCGGCACGAGGTTGAAGCCCACGTTGATCGGCCTGACGCGGTCGGGATCTGCGCCCGCGTCCTCGAGGATCGTCTTGAGGTAGGCGTCCTGGTAGGGGATCCCGGCCGTGCCGACCTTGCGCCCCTCGAGCTCTGACGGGCGGTTGATCGCCTCCTTGCCGAGTGAGACGATCGACGTCAGGGGCCGCTGGACGAGCGCTCCGATCGAAACGAGCTTCGCGCCCTTCGCGCGCGCCAGCAGCAGCTCGGGCTCGTAGGAGATCGCCAGGTCCGCCTTGCCGGACGCGAGCAGCTTCAGCGGCGCCGACGGGTCCGACGGGGTGCGCAGCTTCACAGAGAGCGCAGCCTGCTTGAACTCGCCGGTCTCGATCGCCGCGTAGATGCCCGCGTGGTCGGCGTTTGGCAGGTAGTCCAGGACGAGATCGACGCGCTCGGTGGGAGCTTCGCCGGTCGTCTCCTTCTTCTCACCGCAGGCGGCGAGGCCGAGCGCGAGCAGCACGGCGAGCATGGCGGGGACGAGGCGGCGATGGGTCACTGAGCGGTTCCTCTCGGTTGGTGGGCCCAAGGAAGCAGGCGGCGCTCGGCGAGCGCAAGCAGGGCGAACAGCGCGACGGAGAAGGCGGACAGGATGGCCACGGCGGCGAAGGCGCGCGCGGTCTCGAGCTGGGGGATCGATCTAAGCAGGAGGTTGCCCAGGCCGGCGTCGGACCCGGCGTACTCCGCGAACGTGGCGGCGAGGCCGGCAAGCGCCACGCTGAGCTTCGCCCCGGTCAGCACACCCGGCAGCGCCGCCGGCGCCTCGACCATCCGAAACGTCTGCCAGCGCGACGCGCCGAACGTGCGCATGAGCTTGCGCAGGTCCGCGTCGACGCGGTCGAGCGCGTCAAGCGTCGGCACGACGATCGGAAAGAAGCAGACGAGCGCGACGATCGCGAGCTTCGGCCCCAGGCCGAAGCCCCACCAGGCCACGAGCAGCGGCGCGATGAGCACGACCGGCAGCGTCTGCGAGCCGACGAGCAGCGGATACAGCGCGCGGCGCAGCCCCGCGCTGAAGTGGATCGCGACCGCGCAGGCCAGCCCGAGCACCGCGGCGACGAGCATGCCGAGGGCGATCTCGCCCGCCGTGACGGCGAAGTTGCTCCACAGCAGCCCGCGATCGTCATAGGTCGCGGCCGCGATCGCGCTGGGCGCCGGCAGCACGATGTCGTCGATGCCGCTCAGCCGGGCGTAGGCCTCCCAGCCCCCGAGCAGCGCGAGCAGCAGCAGGGCCGCCCTCATGCGCGCAGCTCCCGCAGCGCGCGCTGGCGCAGCGCGACGAGCGCGGGGTCCGTCCGGTTGCGCGGGCGCACGGCATCGACGTCAAGCGTCGCGACGACGCGGCCGGGGCGCGGCGACATGACGAGCACGCGGTCGGCGAGGACGATCGCCTCCTCGACGTCGTGGGTGACGAGCACGACCGTTCGCGGCTGCGACAACAGTGCGCCCGCCAGCCAGTCCTGCATCTCCTGGCGCGTGAGGGCATCGAGCGCGGCGAACGGCTCGTCGAGGCACAGGACGGTGCGTCCCGACAGCAGCGTGCGCGCAAACGCGACGCGCTGGCGCATCCCGCCCGACAGCTCGGCGGGTCGCGCGCGCTCGAAACCGGCGAGGCCGAAGTCGTGCAGCAGCGCCGCCGCCTGCTCGCGCGCCGCGCCGCGCTCGACGCCCGCCACGTTCAGCGCGAGCGCGGCGTTGTCGACCGCGCGGCGCCACGGCAGCAGCAGGTCGCGCTGGGCCATGATCGCGGCCGGCGCCGCCTCGACGCTGCCCGCGTCGGGCGCCGTCAGCCCGCAGACGAGCTCGAGCAGCGTCGTCTTGCCACAGCCGCTGGGGCCGACGACCGCGACGATCTCGCCCGTGCGCGCGTGCAGCGACACGCCGTCGAGCGCGGTCACGGCCTCCGCGCCGCGACGCGCTGGCGCGAACGTCTTGCTCACGCCC
>DASZDB010000587.1:0-2166 GCA_035942495.1 Solirubrobacteraceae bacterium | reverse complement strand
GCAGCAGCGTGTATCCGAGGGACATGTGAGGCGAAGGCTTACCCAGCTGCGCCGGCTGCCACGGCGAGCTCCCGCGCGCGCCGGAACACCGCGTCGAGCATCGGCTCGGTCAGCACCCCGGTGAACGTGTTCTGCTGGCTGGGGTGGAAGGTCCCCAGCAGGACGGGCGCCGGCGGGTCCAGCACGAGCTCGACGCCGTGCCCGAAGCGGGGCCGCGGTCGCGGCACCGTCAGGCCGCTGCCGCCCAGCAGGCGCAGTGCGGCATCCCACGCGAAGGCGCCGAGACAGACGATGACGCGCACGCGCGCGAGCAGCTCGAGCTCGCGCAGCGCGTAGGGCAGGCACGTGTCGCGTTCGGCTGGAGTCGGCTTGTTCGCCGGCGGCGCGCAGCGCACGGCGGCGCTGATCCACGCGCCGCGCAGCTTCAGGCCGTCGTCCGCGTGCAACGACGTGGGCTGGTTGGCGAAGCCGGTGCGGTGCAGCGCAGCGAAGAGGAAGTCGCCCGACCGGTCGCCGGTGAACACGCGGCCCGTGCGGTTGGCGCCGTGCGCCGCCGGCGCGAGGCCGAGGATCATCACGCCAGCCTCGGGATCGCCGAAGCCTGGGATCGGCCGGCCCCAGTACTCCTCGCCCGCGAACGATGCGCGCTTCTCGCGCGCCACGAGCTCACGCCACGCGACGAGCCGCGGGCACTTGAAGCAGTCGACGATCTCGGCTTCGAGCTGCGCCAGGCGCTCGAGCCCCTCGCCCTCCGCGCTCAAGCCGCGTGCGGCGGCTGCATGAGCAGCCCGAGGATCAGCCGTTCAACGAGCGGCTGCAGGTCCGTGACGCGCTCGGGCTCGCCCGTGCGCAGCTGGCGCGATACGAGCTCGAACGTCGCACCAACGATCGCGAACGCCTCGTCGGGCGACGCGTACGCCGGTCCGCCGGTTCGCTCCGCCGCCTTCACCGTCTCGTCGTAGATGACCTGCGCGAAGCCGTTGAGCGCGGCAATCCGCCGATCGGCGAGGCGCGGCCCGGCGCCGACGGTCTCGACGAGGATCGCCTGGGCCATCGCGGGGTCGTCCTCGATCTTCTCGAGGATCGCGCGCAGGCCGGCGCTGTGGCGGTCCTCGAACGACCGCTCGGCGCCGCGGGAGGCCGCCACGAGCTCCTCGACGAGCGACGCCGTGGCGTACTCGAAGAGCGCGATCAGGCACTCCTCCTTGTTGGCGAAGTGCTCGTAGAACGTCGCTTTGGACATCCCCGCCTGGCGGCTGATCGCCTCGGCGCTCGCGTCGGCGTAGCCGACACGGGAAAAGACGACGGCGGCGGCGTCGAAGAGCCGGTGCTTCTGCACCTCGAGGCGCACCTTGAGCGGCGGCGCGTGGCGCCCACGCGGGATCGGCTGCTGGGATGACTCAAGTGCAGGGGTCAACGCAGCCAGTGTAGATACGCCGCGGCCCCGAGCCACGCCGCGCCGGCCGGAGCCCGCACAGCGGTCCCCCGCTAGGCTCCGAGCCGATGAGACTCGCCCTGTTGCTCTGTTTTCTGGCCCTTGGGCTGGCCGCGTGTGGCGCCGAGCCGCGCGATTCCGCCCAGGACTTTGCGGGCGACGAGCGCGCCGTCGCTGCCGCCGTCGAGGACCTCGAGTCTGCCGCGCGCGACAACGACACCGAGGCTGTCTGCACGAAGCTGTTCGCCCAGCGGCTGCTGTCGACGCTCGAGCAGGGGGGGACGGACTGCGCCGAGGCCGTCGAGGACGCGTTTCAGGACGCCGACGCGATGGAGATCACCGTCGACGAGGTGACGATCAGCGGCGACACCGCCCGCGCGACGGTGACCTCGGGCACCGGCGACAACGAGAAGACCGACACGCTCGAGCTCGAGAAGGTCGGCGCCACCTGGCGGATCTCCTCCTTGCAAGCGTGACGCGGCGCGCGCCGCCGGCCCCGGCGGAGCCGCCGTCAGTCCTTGATCGACGCCCCGTACTGGCGCGTGTAGTACGCGCGGTAGTCGCCCGAGCGGATCGGCTCCCACCACTCGCGGTTGTCCTGATACCAGGCGACGGTCTCCTCCAGGCCGTCGGCGAAGCGCACCTGCGCCTCCCAGCCCAGCGCGCGGACCTTCTCGGAGCCCAGCGAGTAGCGGCGGTCGTGGCCCGGGCGGTCCCTGACGTAGGTCAGC
>DASZDB010000586.1:0-9257 GCA_035942495.1 Solirubrobacteraceae bacterium | reverse complement strand
CGCTCGGGTCCGAGGAGCGCGCCCGCCGCGGCCTCATCGCCTCGGTCTCACACGACCTGCGCACGCCGCTGACGTCGCTGCGGCTGCTCGTCGACGCGATCGACGACGACCTCGTGACCGACCCGGCGATGCGCCGCGACTACCTCAAGCGGATATCCACGAACGTACACGCGCTGAGCGCGCTGATCGACGACCTGTTCGAGCTCTCGCGGCTGGAGTCCGGCGACATCCGCTGGACGATGGAGCACGTGATGCTCGACGATCTCGTCCACGAGACCATCGAGGCGATGCGCCCGCACGCCGACGCCGGCGCGGTGGCCGTGCGCGCCGAGCTCACGCCGCAGCTCGCCGCCGCCCAGGCCAACCCCGAGCAGATCCAGCGCGTGCTGTTCAACCTCATCCAGAACGCGATCCGCCACACACCCGCCGACGGCAGCGTCGTCGTCCGCGCCACCGCCGCAACCGACGGCGCGATCGAGATCGAGGTGGCCGACACCGGGCCCGGCATCGCCGGCGACCAGCGCGACCACGTCTTCGACCCGTTCTTTCAGGGCACCGACGACAGCGCCCGTTCCACCGACAGCGGCGCCGGGCTGGGCCTGGCGATCTCGCGCGCGATCATCGAGGCGCACGGCGGACGAATCTGGCTTGCCGACAGCGAGCGCGGGACGTGCGTCCGGTTCCGGCTGCCCTGCGCGCCCGGGCATGAAGCTACGGTGCGGTAGCGGTCGTAGTCGTCGCGATCGCCGCGGCCGTGACCTGTAGGCCGGGTGCACGTCAGTCGCTGCTCGGTCCCTCCGCAGACTGGCGCCGCTCGTCCCACGCCGAACGGGTATCGGCACGCGCGCTCTGGCGTACGTGACGACATTATGGGTCGGACGTAGTGTCGGTGTATGAGCTGGTTGCCGGCGCTCGGATTCAGACGGCTGGCGTTCTGCGTCGGCACTGGGGTTGTTGCTGCGGCTGTCGGCTGCGGGTCATCCGACGCCCCTAAGGATGCTGGCGATGGCGGCGCCGTTGTACTCGCCTCGACGACGAGCGACGGTCAAAGATTGGTGCTCGAGGAGCGCTATCGAACCGGCCAGGCCTGCGTGCGACAAGCCGATGCTGAACTCGTTGGAGCGTGTCTCGCTCCGATCGCAACCGACCACCTCCAAGGCGCCGCGCTGCGACTCGATCAGCCGCACGCCGTCCTCGTCTACGGGCGTGCGCCCCGCGGCGTGCGGACGTTGGTCGTACTTGTCGGCAGCACGCGCCGCGAGCGCTTGATCTCGTCGTCGTCACGCGGATTCATCGCTGAAGTCGTGACGAAGCAACGCCGTCCGCGAATCAGCATTCGAACCGCGGCATGCCGCGCAGCCCTGCGCTTGACCGATGCAGGTGCATCGCTCCGCTGCCAGTGATCCTCTGCCAGTCGATCTCCGGTGGGGAACGTCAGGCGGGACGTCTGGGAGGACCGAGACTGCCGATCCTGCCTCAACGCGGCGCCGCTTGCTCGCCTTGATCGAGGCGAAGCTCGCGGCGGATCTCGTCGCTGATCTGCCTCGCCTCAGGTCCGTCGAGCTTGATTCCGAAGCGATGCGTGCGCACGCCGTAGTCGAGGACGATCGAGCCGCCCCATAAGCCCCAGATCTCCATCCCTTGGCGCCAGGAATGTCGTGGGTTGAACATGCCGCTCAGCGCGCCCTCATACGGTTCGACGCGGATGTCGCTGATCCGTTCACGCGCGAATGCCTTAACGCGCTTGTACGGGCCTGCGCGTCGACTCACAACAACCTTGTCAGCCTCGACCTGCACGATTTCCCTTCCTGCGAACGACCAGCTCAGGGTGCAGGCCGCGAACAGCCAGCCAAGCGCCCAGCCGCCGAGCCAGAAGACGATGAACGCCGTGCCCTCCTCTCCGGGGTTGCCCGAGATGAGATCGGAGACGATCGTGATGCCTGCAGCTGTCCAGCCACCGAACCAGAACAGCAGGAAAAGCAGGAGCGGCCACTCGCGTTTGGCGGGAATCACGATCCGCGTCCCCGTAGCCGAGCGTTGCAAGCGTGAACGGCCTCGGGCGAGGGGGTCGTCGTGCACTTGCCAGTTCACTCATGCAGGTTACCCCGCAGCACGTACGCGTCGAGACGTCATGCAAGCGGGACAGAGCCGCCTATGACTCCGCGTTCGCGTGGGAGGGGCCGCTCTCGTGGAGGCCAACGTCGACGTCCGCACGCCGGTCCTGCAGCGGGACGCGGAACAGGGCGCACGACGAGGACTCGGCTCGTCCCAGTGCCGAACCTCAACCGGGCAATCGTTTCACGAGCCTGCGAGGCGGCGAAGCGAGCGGTGAGTCGAGGTCCCCTTGTGCTGAGGTTCGCCGTTGACGCCCTGACACTGCGAGTACGCTGGCCGGAGTCGCCCCAGCGTGCCCGCCGCAGATCAACTTGGCGAACCTAAGCGAATATGAGAACACGCGTGTCGAACTCTGCGGTGAGTTCGTCGTTGAGATCAGCGGGCGACGGCTTGAGACGGACATTCGAGGTCGCCAAGCGCGGTTGCTGTTTGCATACCTGGTGCTTCACCGCAGTCGCCCCGTCAGGCGGGAGGAGCTCGTCAACGTGCTGTGGCCCGAGGAGCCTCCGGCCTCCCCGGAGAGCACGCTCAGGACGCTTGTATCCAGGCTGCGCAAGGTACTCGGCGAAGGCATCATCGTTGGCAGATCCGAGCTGACGCTCGAGCTTCCGGCGGATGCGACGGTCGACATCGAGTCGGCAGCCGAGGGGATTGAGCGAGCTGAGCGCGCGCTGGAGCGGTCGCACTGGGAGGAAGCGAGGAGCGCTGCGCAGGCCGCGTTGAGCGTCACCGATGGTGGGTTTCTTCCACAGGTGGAGGCGCACTGGGTCGAGGATGAGCGTCGGCGGCTGGAGGAGTTCGGCTTGCGCGCGCTCGAATGCATGGCTGCGTGCGGGCTTGGCCTTGGCGGCGCTCAACTTTCGGCGACGGAGCGTGCCGCTCGGCGCCTGATCGAGGTGGCCCCCTATCGCGAGACGGGCTACCGCTACGTGATCGAGGCGCTCGCCGCGCGCGGACGAGTAGCTGAGGCCCTGCAGGTGTTCGATGGCGTTCGCCGGCTGCTACAGGAGGAGCTCGGAGTGCCGCCCAGTGCGGGATTGAGGTCACTCCACGCGTGGCTGCTAAGCGACTCGGGGCGTGCGTGGCGCAGCGAGCGCGCCGATCCGCTTGCGGTTCGGCCGGCTTCGTTCAACGTGACCGGTGCGGCATTGGCGCCGCTTGCGCTGCCGTCTGCGTTTCTCGCGCGTGCCGGCGAGTTCGTGGGCCGTGACGAGGACCTCAAGCGGCTGTGGGGCGTATACGAGCAGGCGAGCTCGGGAACCTCCCAGATCGCGTTGTTGCGAGGTGAGGCGGGGATCGGCAAGACGCGACTCGCCGCCGAGCTGGCGCTGAAAGCTCACGCGGCGGGGGCTGCTGTCTTGTACGGGCGCTGCGACGAGGAGCCGCTGTTGCCCCATCAGCCGTTCGTCGAAGCGCTGCAGCACTATGTGGCGGGGTGTCCAGTCCCGGAGCTTCGGGCGCAGGTCAGCGCGAGCGGCGGCGAGCTGCGCCGCCTCGTTCCCGAGCTGGCGGAGCGCCTTCCTGAGCTGGCCCAGCCGATCTCCGGCGACCCGGAAGGAGAGCGCTACCGGCTCTTCGAGGCCGTTGCCGCACTCCTGCGCCGGGTCGCCGAGTCCAGACCGGTGGTGCTGGTGCTCGACGATCTGCATTGGGCCGACAAGCCGACCCTGCTCTTGCTGAGACACCTCGCGCGTCACGCGCGCTCGACCGCGCTGCTCGTGGTCGGCACCTACCGGGACACAAGCGTCGCGCCGGGTCACCCGCTCTTCGAGACGCTCGACGACATCGGCCGCGAGCACCGCGGCCAGCGCGTCACGCTTGGTGCTCTTGACATGGCTGCGGTGGAGGTCCTCGTCAGCTTGCACGCGGGCGAGCAGGCGCCTGACCTGGTGCATTCGCTTCTCGAGGAGACCGACGGCAACCCGTTGTTCATCGTCGAGATGCTTCGCCACCTGGCCGAGTCAGGTGCGTTTGAGGGCACGCGGGGAGGCCGGGCGTCGGGTCTGCGGCTCGCCGATTTCGGCATTCCCGAAGGCGTAAAGGACGTGATTGGCCGCCGGATCGCGCGCCTTGGCGACAGCACCCGCCGGGTGCTCACGATCGCTTCCGTATCGGGACGAGACTTCGAGCTAGCGGTTTTGGCAGGCGCGAGCGAACTTGACCCTGACGAGCTTGTCGGGGCGCTCGAGGAGGCCACGCGAGCCGGGCTGATCGAGGAGGTCAGTGGGGTCGTGGGTCGCTATACGTTCACTCACTCGCTGATCCGCGAGACGATCTACGGCGGCCTGAGTGCTCTGCGGCGCGCGCTCGTTCACCGGCGGGTCGCTGTTTCGCTGGAGGCGACCTACGCGGCTGATCTGGACGCATACCGCGCCGAGCTGGCGCATCACTTCCGCCAGGCCGGGTCACCGAGCGACCTCGTGAAGGCAATCGAACACGGTGCGCGCGCGGGGGACAGCGCGGTCGCGCAGCTCGCCTACGAGCAAGCTGCTGTGCACTACCGCCAAGCAGTGGGCCTGATCGACGCTGTCGAGCTTCCTCGCCGGCAGGCGCAGCGTTGCGATCTGGTGATCGCGCAGGGCGAGGCGGAGCGCCAGGCCGGCAACCCCGCCTACCGCGAGACGTTGTTCGAAGGCGCCCGACTTGCGCACGAACTGGCCGACGCCAAGCGCCTCGCGCGGGCGGCGCTGGCGAACAACCCTGGCTTCGCCAGCTCCTTTACGGGCGTCGACGGCGAGCGCGTCGCCGTGCTCGATGCTGCTTTGACCGCCTGCGGGCCGCATGACAGCGCGGTGCGCGCATCGTTGCTCGCGCAGCTCGCCGTCGAGCTCGTCACAGATCCTGACTGGCGTCGTCGCGCGCAGCTCAGCGACGAAGCGCTGGCGATCGCACGCCGTATCAAAGATCCAAGGACGCTCGCACGGACGCTGAACTCCCGTTACGTCGCGCTGTGGGGGCCACAGACTCAGCCCGAGCGCCTGGCCAACTCGCGCGAAGCCGTCGTGCTCGCCGAGCGACTTGAAGATCCGCTCATCTCCTTTCAAGCCGCGCGGTTCGGCTCACACGCCGCAATGGAGGCCGGAGAGCTGGCGCTCGCCGACAGACTGCTCGAGCGCGCGCGCGAACTGGCCGACCGGCTCGGACAACCGATCTTGCAGTGGTACTTCGCCGTCACCCGGGCGAAGCGAAGCTCGATTTCGGGGCCGCTCGCCGAGGCGGAGCAGCTCGCCCGCGCTGCGTTCGAGCTGGGCCAGCGAGCCCGACAGCCGGACGCCGCGCTGTGGCTGGTGATCCAGCTGTTCGTGATTCGGCTCCTGCGCGGGACTCTCGCCAGCGCGATCGCGAGCCCGATCCAGCCTGGCCGCGTGTCGACACCGGCTAGCGTCGCGGCGAGACCCAGCCGCTCCGTCCCGTTGCTGCTTGAGACCGTGCAGGTCGCCACGGCATGCGAGGCCGGCCGTAGCCAAGACGCGCGCAAGCGCTTCGACGCGCTGATGAAAGACGAACTAGGCGATCTGACCTATGACTGGATGGCGCTCGTCATCCCATGCCTGGCGAGCATCGGCTGCGTGCATCTGCGCGATGTCCCGCGCGCTCAGGCGCTGTACGCGACGCTCGAGCCATACGCTGGCCGGTTCGTCGACAGCGGCCCGTCATGGTTTGGCGCAACCAGTCACCATCTCGCGAACCTCGCGACGACGCTTGGTCGCTACGAAGAAGCCGACGCGCACTTCACCGAGGCCACCGACGCCTACATCGCGATCGGCGCCGAAGCCTGGCTGATCCGCGCTCGGCGCGAGTGGGCCCGCATGCTGGTCGCCCGCCGCGCCGGGCGAGACATGCAGCGCGCCCAAGAGCTACTCCGCAACGCGCTCGCCGCCGCGCAGAGCAACGGGCTAGCCGAACTCGAGCGCGCAACCGCTTCTCAGGTCGGCGCGCTAAGCCGCCGTCCCAACGTCCTCTAGTGGGCGCAGCCGCAGATGCAAGCACTGCAGCAATTCCGTGCTGCCGCATCCGTCCGTAGCGCCACGTCCGGGCCTGAGACGTTCGCGCAACGTCTGCGCAACGTTCTCCAAGGACGGTGCAGCGATCAGATCACGCCGCCGTAGCGAAAGGACACGACCATGACCTCGCCCGATGCCCAGACCGTGACGCAGACCAACGCCGAGATCCTCGCCGGCGGATACAGGGCGCTTGCGGAAGGCAATCTGCCCGCGGTACTGGCGATGTTCTCCGAAGACATCCGCTGGCACAAGCCCGGCCAGAACCCGCTGTCAGGCGACTACACCGGGCACGACGCGGTCGCCGCGCACTTCCAGGCTCTCATGGAGCGCTCGGGCGGGACGTTCAGCCTCGATGTCCACGACATCCTCGACAACGGTAAGGAAACGGTCATGGCACTCGTCACCGAGAACGCCGAGCGCAACGGCGCCCGGCTGAACCTGTCGGCCATCCACCTCTGGCATTTTGAGGACGGCAGGGCGACGAGCTTCCAGAACTTCGTTTCCGACGAGTCGGCGTACGACGCGTTCTGGTCCTAATCGCTGCGTGTTCGCGCGAACGCGACGCTCGTCCTCGAACCTGCCGTCACGGTGCACAAGCCGGTCCTCTAGCGGCACACGCGCGCGAGGGTCAGTCGGTGTGCACGACGAGGGCCGAGATCCGGCGACCGTCCGCGCCATCGGTGATGAGATACGTCGCACGCAGTCGTCCGATCTCGCTGGCGTCCTTGCGCCGTCGTGAGAACGCGGCGGTATGAAGAGCACTGGTCGCATTGAGCGCGACGGTCTCCGACCCGAGCATCTCGCTGCGCTCGTAGTCCGCCGCGCGCATCCCTTTGATCTGCTGCCGCGCCGCACCGAGAACCTCGTCGCTGGTCGTCAGCGCCAGAACGGCGTGATCTGTGCTGAGGAGGAGCGGCACCCCGTAGTACTGCAGCAGCACCGAAAGGTCATCCGATTCGCCTCGGCCACACGCCGCGAACACGCGCAGATACGCGTCGAACCACTCGCGGACGCTCGCCGTCTCCACGAACGCAGACACTACTGCT
The DNA here is from genome assembly GCA_035942495.1 of Solirubrobacteraceae bacterium. Lineage (GTDB taxonomy): Bacteria > Actinomycetota > Thermoleophilia > Solirubrobacterales > Solirubrobacteraceae > CADCVQ01. The sequence goes on along the minus strand of DASZDB010000586.1, from coordinate 2,092 downwards.
GCTGATCGCCGTCGCGCAGATCATCGCGCGTACATGGCCGCGGCAGCCTCAGTCGGACCCGTGAGCACAGGCTCCGCTCGGTGCGCGTGGCTGTGGTGTACCCGCGCAGCCGTGCACGTCCGCATCTCAGCAGACGAACCCCTACCGGACGGCGCGCGGCTAGAGGCCCGTATCGCGCACAACGTTGCGGGGCCTGGGGATCGTTCAGTTACCCTCGCCCGCGGATCTGCGCGAGGATCGTCTCGTCCGTGATCTTCGTGTCGTGCGCTAGCAGCAACGCTTTGCTGAGGATCAGGCTCAGCACAGGGTCGTCGTCAAAGGGCAGAAAAAGCTTGTCGGCGCGCCCGTCGCGCGTCGCCACGATGCAGAGGTACTGGTCGTTGGGTGACATCAGAATGTTCGCGCTGCCAAGGTGGATGCTGTACGTCCGCAGGTCGCCACGCACGACGAGGTAGCGCTCTTGGAGTTCGCAGCGGGCGGCGATCGCGAGTCGCGGCAGCAACTGCTCGACGATTTCGTGGCGCATCTTCGCGGCCTCGCTGAGCTCGCCGAAGCTGAAGTCGTTCCAGTAGGTCTCGAAGTGACGCCCCTCACCGCGGTCGAGCCATTGTGGGTCGGCGCCGATCGACGTGACGCCGACGAAGAGATCGATGTCGCGCATGGCCTCGGTGAAGACGAGCAGCGGTACGTCGGCAAGGTCGATCTGCTCGTCGGCGACCGCATCGAAGAAGCGCACCTGGTCGCTTGCGCAGTACGGGTACAGGTCGCCGCCGTCGGGCTGGAAGTCGATGATCGGGTCATAGAAGAACTCAGCGCGGATCGTGAACGGCTCGTAGACGCGCCGCGCGACGCCGTGGTCGATGCCGTCGTCCCACCATGCAAGGGCGACCGGCTTCCATCCGCGGCCCTTCATCAGCGCGCGCGCCTGGACCTGGCGGAAGACGTGTGCGGCGAACCGATTGGAGTAGCGGGCGGTCTGCTCTTCGGCCGGCGTCAGCACATACGTCTCGCGAAAGGCCTGCTTGATCGGCTGCGCAATCTGCTCGTCGAGCAGGAACTGGCGCCAGGCGCGAACGTCGTCGGCCGCCGCGTGGACCGGATGCCACAGGCGCACCTCGGCGTCGGCCGGGATCGTGACGGTGTCGCCGCTGCTGGTGCGTGCCTGGGTCTCGTCCTGCGCGATCGCGACGACATCGTCACCGCGCGGGCCGCGAAAGCCCCAGATGAGCGTGCGGGCCATCTGGCCTGTAATCGGATGATCGAGATAGAGCCGTTGCCAATCGGCGAGCGGCCAGCGACGGTCGAGCGCCATCAGCCCGTCGAGGCGCTGGCGCTCACCCGCGATGGTCTTGCGGATGTTCTTCAGCTCCGCCCGAAGAGCTGCGATGGTCTCGCCGTCGGCGTTCTTGACCGCCGCCGGGAAGCTCTTCCTCGCCGTCCCGTTCTCGCTGACGTACGTCAGCGCCACCGAGCGCGCGTCTACCTCGACGCGAGCGGTGCCCACGCTGAGTGCCACGTCGCGACGCCCGCCCGCCTCCAGTTCATGGTCCTCGACGGCGCGCTCGAGCAGGTCATCGCGGGTCACGCCCTGCGCGTCGGCAAGCGCGTCGATCGCCTTGCGGATCTGCTTGAGCAGCGTCCCGTGGCGCACGGTGCGCTCAAGTGCAAGCAACTCCGTGATCGAGCCCGGCGCGGAAATGTCGGCGATCGCGTGCGCTGACGCGTTAGCGACCTTGAGGCTACGGGGGCTGCCGAATTGCCCGCCGATCACCGTGACGCACTTAACCGCCAGGCTCCGCAGTCGCGGCAGCAGGTCGTGATCGCCGACACACGCGGCGAACTTGACGGCAGCGACTGCAAGGCCCTCGTTAGCGGCATCGACGAAGTGTGTCGTGGTGTACGTCTGCCCGTTGTACGTGTGGGTCTGTTCGCCATCGCTCGCCTTGAGCAGCGCATCGATCAACTCGGCGGCGACGGCCACGTGATCGGCCAGACGTCCGCGGACGGCGGCGGCGCGCGAAAGCCACTGCTTCGATGGCTTGCCCGTCGCGGGCAGCGATGTGAGGAGTTCCAGCAGTTCGCGCAGGACCTC
>DASZDB010000585.1:0-3806 GCA_035942495.1 Solirubrobacteraceae bacterium | reverse complement strand
GTCGCGTAGCCGAGCAGGGCGTAGGGGATCTCGGCCTCACCCGCGAGGACGGCCTCGGGGCCCGCGGTCTGGCTGACGGCCGTGACGCCGCAGTTCTGCAGCATCCTGATCTCGGTCTTCGTGTTGAAGCGCGGGCCGTCGACATGGCCGTAGCAGCCCCCGTCCACGACGTACCTGTCGGCTTCCTCGGCGCCCGCCAAGAGCGCCTCCCGCAGGTGCTGGCAGAACGGCCGCTCGTAGATCCAGTGCCCCCGGCCCGGCTCCCCGGCCTCGGTGAACAGCGTGCAGATCGAGCCGTCGGGCAGTCGGTTCGCGAGGAAGTGCAGGTCGTCGAACACGACGAGGCTGCCCAGCGAGACGTTCGCGTCCAGCGCCCCGCAGACGGTGACCGACAGGATCGCGTCGGCGCCGCACTCCCTCAGCGCGGCGATGTTCGCCTGGTGGGTGACCATGCTCGAGAGCAGCTCGTGGCCCGGGCGATGGCGCGAGATGTGCAGCACGTCGACGCCCGCGAAGCGCCCGCGCGTCACCGGTGCCGCCCCGAAGCGTGTCTCGACGAGCTCAGGCTCGGGGTCGGCTTCGATGCCCGGCAGCGCGTACGTGCCCGACCCCGTGAGGATCCCGATCTTCAATGCTCCGCCGGCCAAGCGCGGCATCGTAGTTCGTTTGCCGCCCGCCGGCAGGCTCCGCGGCACGGCCTGCGCGCGCGGGAACGTCCGCCTAGCGCTTGGGGACGCGGCCGGCGCCCGTACCGGGCTCGGTCGCGGGACCACCCGGCGCCGCGACGCCGAGCACGCGCATCGCCTTCAGCCCGAGCGACAGCTTCTCGCGACCGTCGGTCGAGCCGACGTCGAGACCCGACAGCTCGCGCACGCGCTCCAGCCGATAGCGGATCGTGTGGCGGTGGGTGAAGAGCTTCTGCGCGGTGCCCGCGACGTTGCCGTCGTTCTCGAGAAACGCCTCGACGGTGCGCACGAGATCGGTCTCGTACTGCTCGTCGTAGGCGACGAGCGGCTCGACCGTCTCGGCGTAGAAGCGCTGCAGCTCGGCGGGATCCTCGCTCATCGCCGACAGCAGCAGGCGGTAGGCGCCCGTCTGCTCGAACGCCAGCAGCGGGCGATCCTCGTCTCCCTCCGCGACGTTGACGGCCAGCAGCGCCTCGTTGCCGGCGCGGTGCAGGTCCAGCGAGTCGACCGCCACGCGGCTGCGCCCGATCGCGAACGAGTGCCCCGGCAGACCCGCCTGCAGCTCGCGCAGGACGCCCTCCGCGGCGCGCTTGGCGACGCTGTCGTCGCCGCTGGGCACGAGCACGATGATCTCGGCGGCGGTCGTCTCGCGCTCGGCCGGCGCGGCGATCGCCGTCGGCACGACGGCGCGCGCACCGCGCTCGGCAGTCGCGAGCACGCGCGGGCGCCAGCCCTCCTCGACGGGCACGTGGGCGTGGGCGCGGACGACGAGGATCGAGCCGCCCGACACGAGGTCGATGCCGAGCTCGCTCGCGCAGTCGAGGATCGCCGCAGCCTCGGCCAGCTCGCGCGAGAGGATCGCGCGCAGAAACGTCGTGCTCGCCTCCTGTGACGCGCGCGCCGGTGCGCGGACGCGCTCGACTTCGGAGGCGACGAGGGTCGTCACGAGACGCACGAGAGCCGGCCCCGGCTGCGCCCGGGCGCGCATCCGCAGCTGGCCGACCGGTACGTCCGCAACGCGCAGCTCGATCGTCTCGACGCCCGGCGCGCTGTCGAGCAGCGACCGCTCGTCGGCCGGCGAGCGCGCGGCGACGGCCAGCACCGAGCCGCTGCGGTCCAGCAGGACGAGGCTCGCCTCGAGCGCGCGCGCAGCGGCGCGCACCACATCGGGGAGACCGGCGCCGGCTTCGACCGCCCCGGTGATCGCGTCGAGCGCTTCGAGATCGAGCCCGCCGGATCGTTCGGCGGAAGTCGTCATGGTCATAGGCTACGCAGCGATGCGGTCCCAGTAGTACGCGAAGGCCGCTCCGCCGGCCGCGCCTACCAGGAGAAGGGCGGCCAGGACGTACAGGCTGAGGAAGCCGGCGGCGATCCGCTCCCACAGGCTGCTGTACGCGGTGCACGCCGGCCACGCGATGAACCACACGAACGCGGCGATGGCCAGCACACCACAGGTGCCGGCGATCAGAATGGTCGCGCCGGTGTTGCTCACGCCCGAGATTGTGCCCTAGATCCGGGACGAGGTATCGCCCGATTCGTTCAGATGCGCTCGATCGGCCCTGACGGACGCGTGAGCAGCGGCTCCGGGGTCCACCCCTCCTCGACGAGCGACTGGCGGACGCGGCGGGCGCGCTCGCGATGCCCCGCGCCCTCGAATACCCCCAGCACGGTCGGCCCCGACCCCGAGACGAGCGCGTGGTCGGCGCCCGCGGCGAGCACGGCCTCGAGCGCGTTGTCGATCGCCGGACACAGCGAGCGGGCCGCGTCCTGCAGGTCGTTGTGAAGGTGCTCGAGGATCGTCTCCGACGACAGCGCCGCCTGCGTGCGCGTCAGCGCCCGGGCGAGATCGAGCGCCTCGCGCGTCAGGCCGAGCCGGTCGGCCTCCGCGTAGACGTCGGCGGTGGACAGCCCCTGGTCGACGGGGACGACGACGACGCTGTAGGCGAGCGTCACGTTGAGCGGCCGCAGCCGGCTGCCGGGGCCGGTCGCGAGCACGAGCCCGCCGCGGACCTGGCTCGCCACATCGCTGCCGAGCGTGGCGGCGATGTCCTCCAGCGTGCGGCGGTCGCCCAGGCCCGACGCCTCCGCCGCGAGCCGCAGCGCGGCGGCGGCATCAGCCGACCCGCCGGCCATCCCCCCGGCGACCGGGATGCGCTTGTCGATCTCCATGCGGACAGGGCCACCGTCCCATCCCGTGTGCTCGCGGAAGACGCGCAGCGCGTCGCTTGCGAGGTTTGGCCCCTCGACGCCGAGACAGACGACCTCGTCCTCGACGACGCCGGGCGGATCGGTCTCCATCCGAATGTCGTCGCAGAGGTCCAGCGTGTCCATCAGCGTGACGACCTCGTGGCGCCCGTCGCCGCGCTTGGGCCCGACGAACAGGCACAGGTTGATCTTCGCGCGAGCCTCCGTTCTCAGGACCGTCATTCCCGCAAGCTATCGCGCAGCGCGCGAAAGTCCTGTGGCGAGAGGCGCTCGGCGCGGACATCGGGCGGGTGACCGAGCTCGGCGAGCGCGGCCCGGGTCCGCGCGCGGATGTCGGCCGGGGCGGCCGGCGCCAGCGCCAGTGACCCGGCGAGGGCCTTGCGGCGGTGGGCGAACGCGGCCGCGACGAGATCGCGCAGGTCCGGCTCGGGCGCGGGGCCGGTGCGCTCGAGGCCGACCAGCACCGAGTCGACGTTCGGCACGGGCGAGAACACCGACCGCGACACCGGACGCAGAACCTGCACGTCGCACGCGAGCTGGGCGAGGACCGACGGCAGCCCGTAGGCTGCGGAGCCGGGCCCCGCGGCGAAGCGCTCGCCGACCTCCTTCTGAACCATGCCGACCCAGCGGCGCACGCCCTCGAGCTCCTCGATCGTGCGCAGGATCGCGCCCGCGGCGATGCCGTAGGGCAGGTTGGCGACGACCTTCGTCGGCGCGGGGTCGAGCGCGCGCAGGTCGAGCTTCATCGCGTCCGCGAAGTGCAGCGTGACGTTGTCGAACGGGTCCACCGCATCTCGGAGCGCCGGCTCGAGCATGCGGTCGAGCTCGACGACGTGCACGTGCGCGACCCGCGGCGCGAGGTACTCCGACAAGACCCCGAGGCCGCCGCCGATCTCGAGCACGACGTCGCCGGGC
>DASZDB010000584.1:0-1739 GCA_035942495.1 Solirubrobacteraceae bacterium | reverse complement strand
CGGACAGCGTGCGGACGTGGGATCCGCAGCGCTCGCGGCGTCGCGCGGGCGTGTGACTACGAACCAGGCTAGCTGGGGGCGGCGTCGTGGGCCGCCGGAGGCGGCCGCGCCGGCCCGCGCCCGCCGAGCACGCGCTCGGTCTGGCGCAGTGAGATCGGGCTGTCCTTGCGCTCGTCGGCGATCGTCCGCCACGTGCCGGCGAGGATCGCCAGCAGGCAGAGCAGGCCGAGGTAGCCGCCGGCGTCGACGCCGACGCGCGCGTTGCGACCCGGCTCGTCGATCCCGACGCGATAGAGCAGGTACAGCAGCGCCAGCGTCCCGATGCCGACCGTCACGACCGCGGTGGTCAAGGCCATCGACACCGTCCCCGCGCGCAGGGTGACGACGACGAGCGTCAGCGCCAGCGCGATCGTCACGACGAGCAGGAAGCGCCCGACGGTGAGCGTCGACCAGCCCGACTGCCCGCCGAACCAGTCGGCGAACAGCACCACGGCGAGACCCAGAGCGCCCGCTGCGGTCAGCAGCTCGCCGCTGCGCAGCCGGCGCACGTCCATCAGTGGTCTCCCCCGTAGGTACGGGCCCTGGCCAGGTGGGCGGTGGCGCCGCCTGGCAAGGACGCAGGGAGGAAGGTGTGCCTCTGGCACATCGACCGGCACCGCCGGCCGCCCGAGGCCAATCCGAGCGCGTGGTCGTCCGGCCGGTGGTGAGGACGCCGCCAGGCGGTGATCAGCGGCCGCCTGGCAGGGTGCGTATCTGCGGGGGCGACCACTAGGCGACGGCCATGCCGCTGCGCTGCATCCGGGCGGCCTGCAGCGTGTTGCGCAGCAGAAACGCGATCGTCATCGGGCCGACGCCGCCGGGCACCGGGGTGATCGCGCCGGCGACCTCCTTGACCGCTGCGAAGTCGACGTCGCCGGCGAGGCCGTCGTCGGTGCGGTTCATGCCGACGTCGATGACCGTCGCGCCGGGCTTGACCCAGTCGGCCTTGACCATCCGGGCCCGGCCGACGGCCGCGATCAGCACGTCGGCGCGGCGGCAGACCGCGGGGAGGTCGCGGGTGCGCGAGTGGCACATCGTGACCGTCGCGTTGGCCCCGAGCAGCAGCTGGGCCATCGGCTTTCCGAAGAGGTTCGAGCGCCCGATGACCACGGCGTCGGCCCCCTCGAGCGGCGTGCCGGCGGCGTCGATCAGCGTCATCACGCCCTGCGGCGTGCACGGCCGCAGCCCGTTGCGGCCCTGCGCCAGCAGGCCGGCGCTGATCGGCGTCAGCCCGTCGACGTCCTTGAGCGGATCGATCATCCCGGTCAGCTCGACGCCGTCCAGCGGCGCGGGCACGGGCAGCTGCAGCAGGATCCCCGAGACGTCGGGGTCGGCGTTCAGCCGTTCGATGAGTTCGACGACCTCGTCGCGCGGCGTGTCGGCCGCGAGCGGGAAGTTGAAGCCCTGCATGCCGACCTCCTTGCAGGCCTTCTGCTTGCCGGCGACGTAGATCGCCGAGCCGGGGTCGTCGCCGACGAGGATCGTGGCCAGTCCCGGCCGCGCGCCCCCGAACTCCCGCGTGAACGCCTCGACGTCGCGCGCGACGCCGATCCGCACGCGGCCGGCGATCTGCTTTCCGTCGATGAGCTCAGCTGCCATTGCGTGCGTTCCTCTTCGTTTCGTCAGAGCTTCGTGATCGGAGCGTATTCGGCCATGAGCTTGCGCTCGCTGCCGTCGCCGGCGAAGCGCACGACGACGAT
>DASZDB010000583.1:0-5830 GCA_035942495.1 Solirubrobacteraceae bacterium | reverse complement strand
ACGCGGAGGATCCGGGCCCAGGGCAGCGCGCGGATCGCTGGCACGTCAGGCCGACTGCTCGCGCAGCGCCGGCTGGTCGCCGGTGTCGGCGGCCGCCTCGGTGACGAGCGTGGGCGGCAGGCCCTGCTCGACGGTCTCCTTCGTCACGACGACCTTCTTGACGTCGCGGCGCGAGGGCAGCTCGAACTGCACCTCCAGGAGGATCTCCTCGATGATCGAGCGCAGACCGCGGGCGCCGGTCTCGCGCTCGATCGCCTTGTCGGCGATCGCGGCCAGCGACTCCTCGGCGAACACCAGCTCGATGCCGTCGAACTCGAAGAAGCGCTGGAACTGCTTGACGAGCGCGTTGCGCGGCTCGGTGAGGATCGTGATCAGGTCCGACCGCGACAGCTGGTGCACCGCGCTGGCGACCGGCAGGCGGCCGATGAACTCGGGGATCAGCCCGTACTCCACGAGGTCCTCCGGCAGCACGCGCTCGAACAGCTCGCCGGTGTCCTTGTTGTGCTTGGAGCTCACGTGGGCGCCGAAGCCCACGCCCTTGTGCCCGATGCGCCGCTCCACGACCTTGTCCAGGTCCGCGAACGCCCCGCCGCAGATGAACAGGATGTTCGTGGTGTCGATGGTCAGGAACTCCTGGTGCGGGTGCTTGCGCCCACCCTGCGGCGGCACGGACGCCACCGTGCCCTCGAGGATCTTCAGCAGCGCCTGCTGGACGCCCTCGCCCGACACGTCGCGCGTGATCGACGGGTTGTCGGCCTTGCGCGCGATCTTGTCGACCTCGTCGATGTAGATGATCCCGGTCTCGGCCTTCTTGATGTCGAAGTCGGCGGCCTGGATCAGCTTCAGCAGGATGTTCTCGACGTCCTCGCCGACGTAGCCGGCCTCCGTCAGCGCCGTCGCGTCGGCGATCGCGAACGGGACGTTGAGGATGCGCGCGAGCGTCTGGGCGAGCAGCGTCTTGCCGCAGCCGGTCGGGCCGAGCAGCAGGATGTTGGACTTCTGCAGCTCGATGTCCGAGTCTTCGGCCTGCATCATCTGCACGCGCTTGTAGTGGTTGTAGACCGCGACCGACAGCGTCCGCTTGGACTCCTCCTGGCCGACGACGTACTCGTCGAGGACGTCGTAGATCTCACGCGGCTTGGGCAGCGACTCGATGTCGAACGACGGCGGGGCGGTGAGCTCCTCGTCGATGATCTCGTTGCAGAGATCGATGCACTCGTCGCAGATGTAGACGCCGGGACCGGCGATGAGCTTCTTGACCTGGCGCTGGGACTTGCCGCAGAAGGAGCACAGCAGCTGTTCGTTTGAGTCTGTCGGTCGCGCCATAAGGAACTGCCAGCCGGCTAGTGCTGGGAGATCACCCGGTCAATGATGCCGTACTCGTTTGCCTCTTCGCTACTGAGGAAGTAGTCGCGCTCCGTGTCGGTGCGCACCTTCTCGTAGGGCTGCTTGGTGTGCTTGGCGATGATCTGGTCCAGCCGCTGGCGGATGTCGATGATCTCCTTGGCGTGGATCTCGATGTCCGTCGCCTGGCCCTGGAAGCCGCTGGAGACCTGGTGGATGAGGATCTTCGCGTTGGGCAGCGCCATGCGCTTGCCCTCCGCGCCGCCGGCCAGCAGCAGCGCGCCCATCGACATCGCGATGCCGACACAGATCGTCGACACGTCGGGCTTGATGAACTGCATCGTGTCGTAGATCGCCAGCCCGGCGTAGACGGAGCCGCCCGGCGAGTTGATGTACAGCGAGATGTCCTTGTCCGGATCCTCGGACTCCAGGTGCAGGAGCTGGGCGACCACGAGGTTCGCGATCTGATCGTCCCCGGGAGTCCCCAGGAAGACGATGCGTTCGTTGAGCAGCCGGCTGTAGATGTCGAAGGCGCGTTCGCCTCGCGACGTCTGCTCAACCACCATCGGGACAAGGGGGCTCATGGTCCTCGCTTCAGTTAGTCGTCGTCTGGTGAACTCCTGCCGGGGCAGCGTACCAACCGGCCCTCTCCCGTCCGGCGGCTTCCGGACGGGCTACCCCGCGCGGCCGAAGACTAGGAGTCGGGCGTCCAGAGCTTGTCCTTCTTGGCCGCTGCGTCGGAGCCGGGGGTCCACAGCTCGCCGCCCTTGTCGCCCTGCTGCTTGGCCGGCGCCTGCTTCTTGGCGGCGGGCTTCTTCTTGGCCGCCGGCGCCTTCTTCTTCTTCTCCGCCTTGGCGGGCTTCGCGGCTTCGCCGGTGTCGTCAGCGTCCTTCGGCGCGACCGGCACCGCCGTCGTCACGACGAGGTCGATCGCCTGCTCGGCGGCGACCTCCTTGGCGAGCATGTCGACGCGGCCGGCCTGCTTGAGGCGGTCGAGCAGCTTCTGGCGGGAGGTCTGCTCGCGCGTGGCGGCCTCCTCGAGCGCGTCGAGCAGCTGCGCCTCGGTGGGCTCGATCTGCTCGGCCTCGATGACCGCGGCGAGCACGGCCTCGCGGCGCAGCGCCTGCTCGGCGTCGGGCTTGGACTCCTCGATGAGCTGGTCCTCGGTCTTGCCCGTGATCTGCAGGTAGGCCTCCTTGGTGATCCCCTGATGGCCGAGCGAGTGCAGCATGCGGTCCAGCAGCTCCTTGGCGCGCGCCGTCACGAGCGGCTCCGGCACGTCGACCGTCGCCTCGTTGACGACGGCGTCCAGCGCACCGGCGCGAAACTCGGCCTCGACACGGGTGGCGTCGTGTTCGAGCAGCTCCTTGGCGATCGACTCGCGCAGCTCGTCGAGCGTGTCGTAGCCGGCGGCGTCGGAGGCGAAGTCGTCGTCGAGCGGCGGGCGGTCCTTGCTCTTGACCTCCTTGACGGTGAAGGTGAACTGCGCCTGCTTGCCGGCGACGTGCTTGGCGACGTACTCGTCGGGGAACTTCGCATCGACGGTCTTCTCGTCGCCCGCGGAGACGCCGAACAGCGCCTCTTCGAAGCCCGGGATGAGGCTGCCCGCGCCGACCTCGACGAGCTGGTCGCGGCCCTCGCCGCCCTCGAAGGGCTCACCGTCGATCGTTCCTGCGAAGTCGAGGATCACGAAGTCGCCTTGCCCGGCGGGGCGATCGACGACCTCCAGGCGCGCCATCCGCTCGCGCATCTCGTCGATCTGGGCGTCGACCGTCTCGGGGTCGGCGGCCGGCTCGCGCTTGGGAACCTCCAGGCCGCGGTAGCTGCCGAGCGTCGCGCTCGGGCGCACGCCCACCTCGAAGGAGAACGTCAGCGGCTTGCCCTCGTTGGGCAGCTTGCCGAAGTCGAGGTCGACGTCGGGGTCGCCGACGGGTGCGATGCCGGACTCGTCGACGGCCTTCATGTACCAGTCGGTCAGGCGTCCGCGGACGGCCTCGTCGAGGATCGGCTCGCGGCCGATGCGCTGGATGACGACGGCCGGCGGGATCTTGCCGGTGCGAAAACCGGGAACCTTCATCTCGCGTCCGAGCTTGCGCGCTTGAGACTCCAGCGAGCGCTGGATCTCCTCGGCGGCGACCTCGACGGACACGCTGACGCGCGACTCGGGCAGCTCGGTGACGGTGGTGGTGACTGCGGTGGGCATGCGCCCACCATATCGTCAGCCTGAGTGCAAACTCGTCGCCCCCCGCACGTCGTGTTCGCCGCGTGGATCGTGACCGGGCCGCTGGGCCATCTCTACGCGGGCCTGGCCGACTGGGCCGGCGTGCTCGTGCGTTTCGTGCGCGCGCGAGGCCGCTGGGACCGGATGTAGCGCGGGGCAACGCGCGCGGGCGCGTGCGGGAACGGCGTGACAGGGTGTGCGAGCGCGCCTTCGCCTGCCGGCTGCCGTAGCCGGCGGCGTCGGCGGCGATCAGGGCAGGCGCTGCCAGTCCGGGAAGATGTCCGGGCTGCGGTTGTTCGTGAGGCGCACGATGTCCGAGCCGTCGAGTGCCATCGTGTAGAGCTCGAAGCCGGGGCCGAGACGGTCGCGGCCGCGGCGGTCCCGATCGCTCGTGAACAGGATCCGCGTGCCGTCGGGCGACGGGATCGGGTTGGTCTCCCACGCTGCCGTGGCGAGCATCGTGCGGACGGGTCCGCCCGCCGCGGCGATCGCGACGATGTCGGACTTCGTGCCCGTCCGCTTCAACCGCTCGAAGACGATCGTCTGGCCGTCTGGCGTCCACTTCGGGTTGACCTCGTCGAAGCCGCCGTAGGCGCTGAGCGCACGACGGCCGCTGCCGTCGGCGTTGACGACCATGACGCGCGTCTGGGCCCGGTTTCGGGTCACGAAGCGCGTCTCGGCGTACGCGATCTGCGTGCCGTCCGGTGACCAGTCGGGGTCGACGCTCGGGCGGCTGCTCGGGGTGATCGTCCGGTCGCCGGTGCCGTCGAGGTTGACCACGTGGATGCGCTCGGGCCCAGGGCGGCGGTTGCCGGGCGGCCGCCGCACGGCGAAGTACGCGATGCGGGTGCCGTCGGGTGACACGCTCGGCGCGATGTCGGCTGACCGGGCGCCGACGATCCGCCTGACGCGTCCCGTGGTGAGATCGCCGGCGAAGATGTCCTCGGAGAACGGCGCCCGCGAGGCGCGGCTGAACACGACGAGGTTCGCGACGGTCGGCGAGAACGTTCCTTCGAGGTCGGCGCGGTCGCGCGTCGGGAACGCGCGGCGCGCGCCGGAGCCGTCGGCGTTGGCGACGTACAGCCGCGGTGGCCCGTTGAGCTGCTCGCGCTGCCACACGACAGCGCCGTTGGTTCCGGGCGGCGTGGCCGCTGCCGGCACGGCCAGCAGTGCCGCGAAGCCGAGAGCGACGGCGCCCGTGAGTCCACGGCCGGAGACCCGGCCTTCCCGGATCCAAGCGCTGTTGACGCGCATGGCGCGACCGTACACGAACCGCCTATCACTTTTGCGGTTTATTTGATCGGACCGGCGCCTTCGCCGCCCTCAGCTCGGCCGATCTTCCGCACGGCGCCGGTGACGCGTCTAGTCGCCGAAGATGTTCAGCAGCGACAGGAAGATGTTCACGATCGAGACGAAGATGCCGGTCGCGAGCCAGACGGCGTCATCGGCCGTCCCGTGCTTGCGCAGGTAGTTGAAGTCCACCGCGATCAGCAGCGCCGAGACGATCGCGATGATCGCGCTGAGGATCGGGTTGCCGCCGCTCGAGAAGATGAGCATCACGAACGACACCGCGACGCAACCGAGGATCACGAACGACAGCGGCCGCATCCAGGCCTTGAGGTCCTTGCTCAGCGCGAAGCCGCCCGCGCCCATGCCCAGCGTGATCAGCGCGGTCGCGCCCGCCGCCTGCGTCACGACGGCCGGATCGTTCTGGATGAAGTAGTTGATCGCCGGGCCGATGCCGATGCCGAGCAGCAGGGCGATCGCGTACAGCCAGCCGATCGCCAGGGTGCCGACACGGAGCCGCTCGACGAAGCTCTGCGCGATCAGCATCCCGAACGCGGCGAGGAAGAGGATGAACGCCGTGCCCTGACCGAGGTCGCGGCCGATGTAGGAGCCGGCCACCATGAATGCGAGCGCCACAGCGACGAGGAACATCACCTGACCGAGCAACGTCGCCGTGCTGACGACCTCGCGCGATCCCGCGCGATCGGTGTAGGTGCGGGCATCTTCCATGGGATGGCTCCTTTGTCGCTTGCGCCAGTGGCGGTGAATTGAGAGTAACGGCGCGCCGGACGCGCACCAGGCGCGCTGACCGGCCCGCTCAACGAATAGGCTGGCGGGGTGCGCGGTCGAGGTGTTCTGTGTGCAGTTGTTGTCACCTTCGTCAGCGGTGCCGCCGCGGCCATCGCGCAGGCGCCCGCGCGGCCGGTCGGCAACTTCGGCGGCGGCGCCCTCGTGGCACCGCCGAAGGACCTCTTCGGG
>DASZDB010000582.1:0-1761 GCA_035942495.1 Solirubrobacteraceae bacterium | reverse complement strand
CCGCGCGGCTCGCGATTGGCGGCGCCGCTGCTGCGCGCCTTCGACCGCCGCCGGCTGACGTTCCTCGCTCGCGCGTGCGCCCGGCCGCCCGGGCGCCTGCTGGACATCGGCGCGGGCCGCGGGCGCTTCGTCGCGCAGGCGCGCGCCGGGGGCTGGGATGCCGAGGGGCTCGAGCCGTCGCTGCGCGGGGTCGCCGGCGCGCGGGCGCAGGGGATCGAGCTGCAGCAGGCGGGCATCGAGGACGCGGCCGTCACACCCGGCTCGGTCGACGCTGCGACGCTGTGGCACGTCCTCGAGCATCTCGACGACCCCGGCGCAGCGCTCGAGCGGATCACGGGCTGGCTGGCGCCGGGCGGGCGGCTGCTCGTCGGCGTGCCGAACCTCGCGAGCGCGCAGGCAACTGCCGGCGGGGAGCGCTGGTATCACCTCGACGTCCCGCGCCACCGCACGCACTTCACCGTCGCAGGACTGCACGCGCTGCTGCGCCGCCACGGCCTCGCGCCGGTCGCCACGCACCACGTGCTCGCGGAGCACAACCCTTTCGGCCTCTGGGTGTCGGTGGTCAGCCGCGCGACGCGCACGCCGTCGTGGCTCTACCACGCGCTGAAGCGAAACGCCCCGCTGCGCAGCCGCGACGCGCTCGTCACGGCCGCGGCGCTGCCGCTCGTCCCGGTCGCCGCCGCGGCCGAGCTGGCGTTCGCGCTCGCCGGCCGCGGCGGAACGGTGGCGGTGGTCGCCCGGCAGCTTTAGCCGCGCGCCTCGAGAGCGAGCGCTGCGGCCACCACATCGCCGTCGTCCGTGCGCTGCGCGCCCGGCACGAGCCGCGTGACCGCCTCTGCGGCTTCGACGACATGCGCCGGGGTCGCCGGCCCGGTCACAACCATCAGCGGCACGCCGACCGCGCGCAGCTCCCCGCGCGACGGCGACCAGCTCGACTGGCCGGCGTAGTCCGCGAAGAAGCCTCGCGCCGCGGCCACGGCCCGCGCCGCACGGGCGTCGTCGGCCGCGATCCCCGTGCCCGCCAGCCAGGCGCGGACCGCCGCCGGCGGTCCGCCCTCGCGCAGCCCCTGCTCGAGCAGCGTGCGCTCGTCGGCCAGCGCAGGCGTCGCCGCCGGCACGAACGCAAACAGCGGCGGATCGGCGAGCACCGCGGCGCGCGCCAGCGCCGGGCGGCGCACGACCAGCTCGAGCACGACGAGCGCGCCGAAGCCGTCGCCGACGAGCAGTGCCGGTGTCGCGTCGACGGCGCCCAGCAGCGCCGCGACGTCCTCGGCCTGCTCCTGCACCGTGGTGGCCGCGTACGGCTCGGGCGCGCCGCTGTCGCCGTAGCCGCGGCGGTCCAGCGCGATCGCGCGCAGGCCGTCCGCCGCGAGCTGCTCGGCCAGCGGCTGCCACGCCTGCGAGTCGCTGGCCATCCCGTGGACCAGGAGCACCGCCGGGCCGTCGCCGTGCGAGCGGTAGTGCAGCGCGACCCCGGCTCCCTCGGCGTACGGCATGGGCGCAGGCTAGTCCTCGGGTTCGCCTCGCTCGCCCGCATATCCACCCAGCTACGCTTAGGGACATGGAAGGTGGATTTGGAGGACTCTTCGGCGATCCCGAGGATCTGGCCCGCAAGATGGCGGAGTTCGCCGAGTCGATGCAGGCTCAGCAAGGGCTCGTGTGGGCCGACAACGCGATCAAGCTCGCGGTCGAGATGACCGTCGCGGCAATCAACCGCGCCAATATTCAGGGCACGATCGAGCAGCAGGCCGAGCAGATCCG
>DASZDB010000581.1:0-6936 GCA_035942495.1 Solirubrobacteraceae bacterium | reverse complement strand
GTCACGTCGCTGTCACAGATCAACAGCGAGCTGGCGCAGCGCCCACGGGATCTCTCGCGCCTCGTCTCGACCGCGTCGACGACGCTGCGCGCGTTCGCCGGCGAGGACGAGAACCTGAGCGCCGCGGTCGGCGAGCTCGCGCCGACGCTGCAGACGGCGACCGCCACGCTCGACGCCGTCACGCCCTTCGCCAACGAGCTGGGGCCGACGACGAAGGCGCTGCTGCCCGCCGTCCGCGAGCTCGAGGACGTCAACGAGGCCGTCAGCCCGTTCGCCCGCGAGGCGACGCCGATCGTGCGCACGCAGATCCGGCCGTTCGTGCGCCGCGCCGTGCCGCTCGTGCGCGACCTCGCGCCGGCCGCGCGCGGTCTGGCGCGGACGTTCCCCGAGCTCGACCGGAACCTCAAGGTCGTCAACAACCTCACGAACATGCTCGGCCACAACCCGGCCGGCCGTGAGGCGCCGGACAAGGCGGGGCGCGACGAGGGCTACCTCTTCCACCTCGGCTGGCTCGCCCACCAGACGGTGAACCTGCAGAGCATCGACGACGCGAACGGCCCGATGCGCCCGATCTTCCTGACGGGCACCTGCTCGACGCTGACGAGCCTCGTCCACGACATCCCGCAGGCCGAGTTCGCGCTCGGGCTCTCGCCGCTGCTGGCGACGGTCTGCAAGAACCCCACGACACGCTCGCTGAGCGTCAACCGCGCGCTGCGCGCCAACGGCGGATGAACACCGAAGGCCCGACACCCGGCCGCATCGTCGTCATCGCGGGGTTCGCGCTGACGTGCTTCGGCCTGCTGCTGTTCCTCTGGCTCGCCTTCGGCGGCGCGATCCCGCTCAAGCCGCAGGGCTACCGCGTGCAGGTCGCGTTCACCGACGCCGCGACGCTGGCCGACCAGGCCGACGTGCGGACGGCGGGCGTGCGGATCGGCAAGGTCGTCAAGAAGGAGCTCGCGCCCGGCGGCGGCAAGCTGCTGACGACGATCGAGCTCGACTCGAAGTACGCGCCGATGAAGGCCGACGCGCGCGCGATCCTGCGCCAGAAGACGCTGCTCGGCGAGACGTACGTCGAGGTCACCACGGGCAGCCGCGGCGCGCGCGATCTCGCCGAGGGCGGGCGCCTGCGCGACGCCCGCGTCCGCGAGGCCGTCGAGTTCGACGAGCTGTTCTCGATCTTCGACGAGGACACGCGCAGGGCGTTTCGCCAGTGGCAGGCCAGCGCCGCCAAGGCAGGCGCCGGCCGCGGGCGCGACCTCAACGACGCGCTCGGCAACCTGCCGGTGTTCGCCGAGAACGCCCAGGACGTCGTCGACGTGCTCGACGACAGGCGCGCGGCGCTGCGCGACCTCGTGAAGAACACGGGGCGCACGTTCGAGCAGCTGAGCGCCGACGAGACCGCCCTTACGACGTTCGTGCAGCGCAACACCGAGCTCTTCGACGAGCTGTCCGAGCGCCGCGAGGCGCTCGCCGACTCGATCCGGATCCTGCCGACGTTCCTCGACGAGACGAAGGCGACGCTGTCACGGGTGCGGACGTTCTCGGTCAACACCGAGCCGCTGATCCGCGACCTCGACCCCGTGCTCGACGACCTGCAGCCGACGCTCGCGTCGTTGCGCACGCTCTCGCCGGACCTCGAGAACCTCTTCGAGAACCTCGACCCGCTCATCTCCGCCGGCGACGAGGGCCTGCCGGCGCTGTCGCGCATCCTGCGCGGGCTGGACCCGACGCTGTCCGCGACCGGTCCGTTCCTGCAGCAGCTCAACCCGCTGCTGCGCTACCTGGAGTTCAACCAGACGAAGATCACGGACTTCATGTCCATCGCGGGCGGCACGCTGAACGGCATCCGCGCGGCGCCGGCCGGCTCGAAGAGCAACGGCCACGTCCTGCCGCAAGTCATCGTGTTCGGCTCGGAGTCGCTGCCCGCCCCGCGGACGCGATCGAAGACCAACCGCGGCAACGCGTACGTGCGGCCCGACGCCAACCGCGACCCGGGCAGGACGATGGTCCTGCCGAGCTTCGACTGCAACAACTCGGGCGAGAAGCCGCCGACGAACACGCCCGGCTGCCGCGTCCAAGAGGACATCCCGTTCGAGGGGCTGAGCCAGCGCTACCCGCAGGTCCAGCCCGGGCTGCCCGGCGGCCGGCTGAAGTCCAGCGGCGGCTGAGCGAGCCCCACGGACCTGGACCTCCGGTATGAGCGTTCGCGTCGGGGTCGTCGGCCACGTCGAGTGGGTCGAGTTCGCGGTGGTCGACCGGGTGCCCGCGGCCGGCGAGATCGTGCACGCGCGCGAGACGTTCTTCGAACCGGCGGGGGGCGGCGCGGTGGCGGCCGTGCAGCTCGCCCGCCTCGCGGGCTCTGCGGTGTTCCTCACCGCGATGGGCAACGACGACGCGGCGCAGGATGCGGCGCTCGGGCTGCGCGAGCGCTACGGCGTCGACGTCCATGCAGCGCACCGCGATGCGCCCCAGCGGCGCACGTTCACCTTCCTCGACGACGCCGGTGAGCGCACGATCACCGTCCTGGGCGAGCGGATCGTGCCGTTCGCGTCCGATCCGCTGCCGTGGGACGCGCTGGGCGAGCTCGACGGGATCTACCTGACCGGCGGGGACGCCGCCGCCGTGCGCGCCGCCCGTGCGGCACGGGTGCTCGTGGCCACGCCGCGCGCGATCGGCGCGCTGGCCGCATCCGGCGTGCGACTCGACGTGCTCGTGCGCAGCGCCAGCGATCCCGGCGAGCACTACGAGCCCGGCATGCTCGATCCCGCTCCGCGCTGGGTCGTCAGCACCCGCGGCGGGCTGGGCGGCGTGTGGAGCGGTGAGACGGAGGGAGCCTGGGAGGCGACGGCGCTGCCGGGGCCGGTCGTCGACGCCTACGGCTGCGGCGACTCGTTCGCGGCCGCGCTGGCGTACGGGTTGGGCGCGGGGATGGAGCTCTCCGCCGCGATCGCGCTCGGCGCGCGCTGCGGCGCGGCGTGCCTGTGCGGGCGCGGGCCATACGGGGCGCAGCTCACGCTGGATTGAGACCGCTCGCCTGAGCGGCGGCGCGAGTGGGTAGGCGTGGCCCATGATCGGAAAGATCCTCAGGCTGATGGCGCTCAAACGGCTGATCGACATGGTCCGCGCGCGTCGGCGCACGCGGTAGCCGGGCGACGGAGCCTCACCCGCCGCCAGGGTGCACGAGCCGCGCTTCGTAGGCCAGGACGACGGCCTGCGTGCGGTCGCGCAGGCCCAGCTTCATCAGCAACCGGTTCATGTGCGTCTTGACGGTGGCCTCGCTCACCACGAGTTCGGCGGCGATCTCGGCGTTGTTGAGCCCGCGCGCGACGTGCCGCAGCACCTCGAGCTCGCGCGGCGTGAGCTCCTCGATCTCGGGGGGCAGCGGGCGGCGGGCCGGCTGGCGCGCGAACGCGTCGATCACCCGCTGGGTGACCGCAGGATCGATCAGCGCCTTGCCCGATCCCACGAGCCTGATCGCTTCGAGCAGCTGCTCGGGCGGCGAGGCCTTGAGCAGGAAGCCACTCGTACCGATGCGCAGCGCCTCGTAGACGTTCTCGTCCTCGTCGAACGTCGTGAGCATCAGGACGCGGGGAGCGTGCGGCAGCGCGAGCACCTGCCGAGCCGCGCTCAGGCCGTCGAGCTCGGGCATCCGGATGTCCATCAGCACGAGATCCGGTCGCGCCCGTCGCGCCAGCTGCACCGCCTCGCGGCCGTTGCCCGCCTCACCGACGACCGCGAGCCCCGGCTCCGTCTCGACCAGCATGCGCAGCCCCCGACGCACCATCGCCTCGTCGTCCGCGATGACGATCCTGAGCGCGCTCACCCGCCGCTCCGGTCGTAGGGCAGCCGGGCCGTCACGACGAAGCCACCCGCTTCCCGTGGCCCCGCCCGGAGCTCGCCTCCGTAGAGCGCGGCTCGCTCGTTCATCCCGATGAGACCCTGCCCTGGCTCCCCGCCGCCGTTGCTCGTGGGGCCTCGGCCGTCGTCGGCGACCTCGAGCGTGACACCGTCCGCCGCGTACGCCACGCGGACGCTCGCGCGTGCGTCGCCCGCATGCTTGAGCACGTTCGTGAGGGCTTCCTGCAGGATCCGGTACCCCGCCACGTCGACGCCGGACGGCACGTCAGCCGGGTCGCCTTCGACGTGAACGTCGACCCGAACGCCCGCTGCCCGCATCGTCCTCGCCAGCTCGTCGACGCGCGAGAGGCTGGGCAGCGGCTCCAGCCCGGAAGTCGGCTGCTCACGCAGCATCCCGAGCATGCGCCGCAGCTCGGTGACGGCGTCGCGTCCCGACCGCTCGACCGCGAGCAGGCTTTCACGCTCGACGTCCTGGTCCTCGCGCAGGCGCCGCCTGACGGCCGCGACCTGCAGCACGCTGGCGCTGATCGTATGGCCGAGGGAATCGTGCAGATCGCGCGCGATGCGCCTGCGCTCGTCCGTCACGGCGATCCGGGCGCGCTCGTCGCGCTCGGCCTCAAGGTGCACTGCGCGCTCACGCAGCACTCGCTCGCGTCCGGCGGCCCCGCCCACCAGGACGCCGAATACGAAGATCACCGAGAACTGGATCGAGCCTGCGACCGCCGCCGTGATCTCCTCGCCGCGCGCGAGGTTCATCGCCGAGAAGCCGCCGGCCGCGGCGAGCAGGCCGAGGAGACCCTTGCGCCTCGGCGCGTGCGCCCCCAACGCGTACGCGGAAACGAGCAGCGCCACGAACTGAAACGCCGGGTCGTCGATCGCCTCGGGCGTGTGCACGGCGAGCCACAGCGCCAGGACGCCGACGAGCGCGACGAGCGGCGAGCGGCGCCTGAGGAGCAGCATCCCCGCGGTCAGCAACGCCGCCACGGTCCATTGCCAGGCCGGCGCGTCATCGCGCTGCCACGGCGATTCCAGCACGCAGGTTCCGACCACCAGAAGCACCACGAGCGCGTCGGCCAGCGCGCGCGTGGTCTGCGAGGACGGGAGCTCGAGAGAACGCAACCGCTGCACGTCGCGACAGTAGCGGCGCCACCGCGTGGCGGCCATACACCTGCCGGTTGATCGCACGCCGCGTCCTCAACCCAGAGGTTGGCGGCGAGATCGACACGCCCGCCGACGACGCCTCCGAGCGCGGCTCCTACGGTGCGTCCAGTCCGTCCATGACCCCCACAGGAAGGATCCGCGCCATGCCGAGGTACCCGATCGCCATCTCCTGCGTCGCACTGGCCGCCGCCGCCGCGGTGTTCGTTCCGGGCTCAGCCGCCCAGACCACAGCGCCCGGATCGCTGACCGTGCAGTTTCGCCACACCGAGGCCAAGGTGAGCCTCGTCGACATCGGGCCGAAGATGACCCGCCGCCGGCCGTCCGAGTCACCCGGCGACCTCGCCGTCGGCAGCGCGCGCCTGCGCGACGCCGCGGGAGCCATCGTCGGCAGGATGCACCAGTCGTTCATGGTCACCGGCGGACGCGGCGAGGCCACGACGGAGCAGGTCAACGCGACGTTCGTGCTGCGCGACGGGCAGATCACGCTGCAGGGCGTCGTGGACAACAACAAGCCCGACGCACCCCTCGTCGTCGCCATCACCGGCGGGACCGGGCGCTACGACGGTGCGCGCGGGAGCGCGCACATCCGCGAGAGCCGAACCGCCGTCACGCTGGAACTTCGCTTCGCACGCTGAGAGACGGCGGATTTGGGACCGACGTCACCGGCCTGCCCGGTGGCGTGGCGTCAGGCGTCGCCGCGCACCCGGAACGGCTTGGACTCGTCCCAGCGCTCGAACCAGTGCGCGCCCTCGCGGATCGAGAGGAAGACGCCGGGCTCCAAGCCGAGCTCCGCGAGGAAGTCCGCGCGCGCCTGCGCCGGGTCCTCGCCCTGCGGCGCCTCGATCGCGACGCCGCGCTCGGGGTGGGTCTCGGACGCGATCAGGGCATAGCGCGAGCGCCCGTCGTACGCCAGCCCGACATAGGACATCGGTCCCAGGCCCTCCTCCTCGCCCTTGGCCCACGTCCAGCCGAACAGCGCCGTCAGGTCGGCGGGGCTGCGGTCGAGCACGGCGATGTAGTCCATGACGACCGGGATCCAGTCGTCGGCGGTCTGCTGCGTCAGTCGTCCGGTGGCCACGCTCACGCCCCCAGCGTACGCCGCAGGGCATCGAACGGGCGCTCGCCCGGCTCGGGAAGGATCAACTCCCGGCGCACCTTGCCGCGGTAGACCTCGATCGAGCCGTCGCCGCGCACGTCTGCGCCCGCGCGCACGCGCCGGCGCAGCCGCGACGGGCCCGACAGCTCGCCGCGCGCGGAGACCTGGGCGCCCGGCGCGTACTCGCGCGTCAGCGCCTTGCGCGTCTCGCGCCGCGCCGCCGGCCCGAGCGTCGTCAGCTGGACCTCCAGCGAGTCGATCGCGTCACGCAGGTCGTCGTGGCGCGTGCGGGTGATCTTCGGGCCCACGCGGATCGTCACGGTGTACGCCATCGGCGGGCGATGGTAGCCCGCCGCGCCGCCGCCGCAGCGGCCGTCGGAGCGCCTCAGCGCTGGTCGATCGGCACGTAGTCGCGGCTGCGCTCGCCCGTGTAGATCTGGCGCGGGCGCGAGATCTTCTGCTCGGGATCCTCGACCATCTCGCGCCACTGGGCGATCCAGCCGCTCGTGCGCCCGATCGCGAACATCACCGGGAACATCGCGACGGGCAGCCGCAGCGCCTCGTAGATCAGGCCCGAGTAGAAGTCGACGTTCGGATAGAGCTTGCGCTCGATGAAGTACTCGTCCTCGAGCGCGATCTGCTCGAGCTCGAGCGCGAGGTCGAGCAGCGGGTTGCGCCCCGTGACCTCGAAGACGTCCTCGGCGGCCTTCTTGATGATCCGCGCCCGCGGGTCGTAGTTCTTGTAGACGCGGTGGCCGAAGCCCATCAGGCGCTGCTTGCCCTCCTTCACGCCCTTGACGAAGTCCGGGATGTTGTCGCGG
>DASZDB010000580.1:0-9138 GCA_035942495.1 Solirubrobacteraceae bacterium | reverse complement strand
GCGCGGGCTTGGCGGCGCGCGGCGGGCGCGGCGCGCGATCGGCGGCCCGCGGCCCCGCCGGTGAGGCCTTCTTGAGCGCCTCGGGCCGCCGTCGTGGCGACGCGTCGGGCGGACGCCGCTCGGGCGCGTGAGCCTTGGGAGCCAAGGCGGCTGGCGCCGCCTTGGCAGGCGCAGCAGCGGGTGCGCGTCCGGCAGTGAGCAGGCGCAGCGCCTCCTCCTGAACGGCGGCGGCGTTGCCGCCACACGCGCGCACCGGCGCCACGGTCACGAGCGCTCGCAGGAGCTCCTCGACCACGCCCGCGGGCAGAGGCGCGCACGGCGGGCGCCCGTACGCGCGCTCCCCGGCCTCGAGGCGCCGCACGGCCGCGCTGCAACTACCACACCGCGCCAGGTGGTCGTCGAGGCTCTCGCGATCGGCCGGCGGTAGCGACTTCTCGACGTAGCCGACAAGCCCGAACTCCTCGGCTGCGCAGGTCTCCGAAACCGGCCTCCCGGCGCGCGCCGCAATGGCGTTGGTGCCACGCCACGTGGCCGCGCGACGCACCATGTGGCGCAGCAGCGCGTCGGATTCCAGCCGCGGGGCCTTGCCCGGCGCAACGACCGCGACGCGCAGACGCGCGAATGCGTCCGCCGCGGCAGTGGTCGCCTGGCCGCGGTCCGCCACCTGCTCGCAGTACGCCAGCACCGCGGCACCGCGCCGCTCGCACAACGCCGCAAGGGCGCCCGGATCACCGTCGCGGATCTTGCCTCGGGTGATGTCCGCCGCGACGGTCATGAGCGGAGCGTACCGGCCTTATGTGGATTCCGAACGGAGGTCGGCACAGGCGCGAGGCTAGTATCGCGCCGGTGCCACGGCGCGTCCTGTCCATCGTCGGCACCCGGCCCAACCTCGTGAAGATGGCGCCGGTCGTGGCTGAACTGCAACGGCGGGCCGCGTTCGAGCATCTCCTGGTGCACACCGGCCAGCACTACGACGACGCGATGTCGCAGATCTTCCTCGACGAGCTCGGGGTCGACGCGCCCGATCGGATGCTGCGCGTCGGCTCAGGGAGCCACGCAACGCAGACCGCACGCGTGATGGAGCGCCTCGAACCAGTGATCGTCGGGTGGCGCCCCGATCTCGTGCTCGTCCCGGGCGACGTAAACTCGACGCTCGCGGCGGCGCTGACGGCGTGCAAGCTTGGCATCCCGGTGGGCCACGTCGAGGCGGGGCTTCGCTCGTTCGATCGGTCGATGCCGGAGGAGATCAACCGCATCCTCACCGACCAGCTCTCCGACCTGCTCTTCACGCATTCGCCCGAGGCGCGCGGGCATCTGCTGCGCGAGGGCTGCGCGGAGGAGTCGATCCACGAGGTGGGCAACACGATGATCGACACGCTGCTGGCCATGCGGCGATGGCTCGATCCCGACGCCGCGGCCGCAGCGCACGGCGCGCGACGCGGCGAGTACCTCGTGGTCACGCTGCACCGCCCCGCACTCGTCGACGGTCCGCTGCTCGGCGAGGCGATGCGCCATCTCGGCGCCGTCAGCGCACGGCTGCCGATCGTCTTTCCCGTGCACCCGCGAACGCGCGCGGCAATCGGGCGGCTTGGCGTCGTCGACGATGCCCCGGGCCTGCGCTTGGTCGCCCCGCTTGGCTACATCGACTTCCTCAGCCTCGTCGCCGGCGCCGCTGGAGTGCTTACCGACTCCGGTGGCATCCAGGAAGAGACCACCGTCCTCGGCATCCCTTGCCTCACGCTTCGCGCGAACACCGAGCGGCCGGTGACGGTGCATCAGGGTACGAACGTTCTTCTGGGTCTGAACCCTGCCAGGATCGCCGACGTCCCGCAGCTCATCGAGGAGCGGCGCGGGTACCGGCCAGCTGCGCCGGCAGGCTGGGACGGCGCTGCTGCGAAGCGGATCGTCGGCGTGCTGGAGCGTCGAGTATCGGCGCCTGCGGGATGCGACGCAACAGCGGGTGCCGGCTGACGAGGACTTGTCGCGTGTATGTGGTATAGATCGCGCGATGACCCACCTTCGCATCAGCGTGTGGCGGCGGTTGACCTACCTCCCGCGGTTACGTCGGCACTACAAGCGCTGGGCACGACACGGGCTCCCGCGCGCGTTGGCGATCCGTCGTGCTCGCGAAGACAGCGCCTGAGCGGGAGGGCGGTTACGCCGCGTCGCCGGGACCGCCGGCAGACACCAGTCTTACGCGGTAATAGTGCAAGATGCCGGCCAGCAGCCCGATGGCCAGCGGGACCGCCACCATCGCCGCGATGGGGATGGCCAGCCCGGTGCTGAGCACGCCGAGCGCGGAGCCCAGCAGCACGCAACCCAGCGCCGGACGCAGGCCGTGTGTCGGCACCCGGGTGATGAGCGCGGCGCCGATCCACACACCAGGTACCGAGCCCAGCAGGATGTTGGCCATCAGGACGAGGTCGACGTTGCCCGCGATGAGGTGTGCAAGCCCGGCCGCCCACAGCAGGATCGCAGCGTGAAAGACGTCGGTCCCCACCACTCGCTGGGGAGTGAGGCGGAAGAACATGATCAGCACCAGTCCAACGAGCGCGCCGCTGCCGAGCGACGTGAAACCGAGCACGAGGCCGAGCACCGCGCCGATCAGTACGGCGGCCGCGCGGCGGCGTCCACCCAGATCGGCGTCGCGGCGCTCGCGGCCCGCTGCCTGCGGCATGAACAGTGCGCGCGCAAGGACGGCGAGCGCGACAACGAGCAGCGCGACGGCGATGCAGACGAGCACACGTCGTTGAACGCATCTCCCTGCGATCGCTGAAACCGCGCCACCAGCCACACGCCCACCAGCGCCGGGAACGCTGCCGAACGCCAGCCACGTGGAGAGCCGCCTGTCGACGGTGCCCAGGCGGAGGTGCCGCCACCCGCCGACCGTCTTCGTGATCGCGCCATACGCCACGTCTGTGCCGATCGCCACCACCGGCTGGACGCCGAGCACGAGGATCAGCAGAGGTGTCATCAGCGACCCGCCGCCGATGCCCGTGAGACCGACGAGCACCCCCACCAAGAGTCCGAAGACGACGACGACGGGGTCCATGGCGCCGCAGCTAGCGCCGGGTGCCGCCATCAGAGGCAATCCGCGAAGCCGCCGCGGTCAGGCCCGCGATGTCCTACAAGCCGGTGCCGCAAATGTCCTACAAGCCGGGTGCCGCAAGGAAGGTGACCGTTGCGACGATGGCTGCGACGCTCACGAACAGCGCGATCGCTGTGAGCTCTGCTTCCCGGGTCGCGCCGGCCGCGGGAGCGCTCCGCCCCACCGGCGGATCGGTGGAGCGCCGCTTCAGCTGCGAACGCAGCGCGCCCCGGCGCTCGACCGATCCCCGAGACGGACCGAGCACCCGATGCCGGGCGATCGCGAGCCTCTCGGCGATGGCAGCTTGACGCTCGGCCACCGCCAGCCGCGCAGCCCGACCGCGGAGGGAGCGCCCGTTGCCGCCCTGTGGCATCGCCGGGGCGGCAGGTGTCTGCGCCGGCCCGGCGGCAGCGGGCGTCGCAACGTGCGCCGGCATATCGCGGGGTCCGGCTTCGTTCGCCGCGGGAGGTGCGACGTCGATGACGGGGGCCGGCGGGGCTTCGGCGGGCAGGAAGGGGGCGGCTTGCGTGGCAGGCGCCGGCGCGACGTCGCCGGGGGCGAAGGGTCCGGGGCGCGCGGCCGCCGCCGGCGGCGCAGCGGCGGGCGCGGAGGGTGTGGCTTGGGCGGCCGCGGCCGGCGGGACGCGCGCAGGTGCCGGCGTCGGCGCGCTCACGACCTCGAGATGCTGCAGCGCGCGGGCCCGGACGGCGTCGGCATCGCCGCCGAGCGCTTTCACCGGTGCCGCGGTGACGAGCGCCGCGATGATCTGCTCGGCGATCCGTGGCGGCAACGGGATCTTCGGAGGGCGATCGTAGGCCCGTTGCCCCGCCTCCAAGCGCTGCATCGCGCGCGCATGCGCGGCGCAGTGGTCGAGGTGGCTCTCGAGCTGGGCTCGCTGGTCGTCGGTCATCGGCTGATCGAACTGCGCCGCGAGCGACGTCTCGAGACCGTCGCAGCCAAGCGCGGCATCGCGCGGTGGGGTCACGGCGTTCATCCCGCGGGCAGCCGCGGCGTGGCGCGTCGCCGTCAGCAGGAGCTCGTCGATGTCGATCTCATGACGAGCCTCGCCGGCAGCGACGACCTCGCTACGCAGGCGCCCGAACGCGTCGGCCGCCGCAGCGGCCACCTGTCGCGGAGCTGCCACCTGGTCGCAGTAGGCCAGCACCGGTACACCTCCCTGCATACACACAGCGGCGAGAGCAGCCGGTTCGCCGTCGTGCAGAGCATCTGCCGTGATTGCCGCTGGCGTTTGCACCGCCGCAGGATAACCGGGATCCACGGCGTTCGGCGACGTTGACGTGACACGGCCGCTGGGGCGCCTACACGTGCCCTTCCTCTGGATCGATCTGTTCGGTGCACGTGCTCGCGCGCGATCGGCCGCAGCCGCTCGGCGTTCAGGCAGGGCAGTTTCGCACGGTGGGCCTGTTCGCACCCAGGCAGCGCTGTGTCACCTTCGGCAGTCGCCGCCCTGTGCGGGTCTCCAGGCGCTCATATACCCCGATCTGCCGCGGCCGCATGACGCGGACAGTGATGATCATCCGCGCCCTGAGGATGCGCGTACGCCCGAAGAACCTCGTCAGGCCGGTCGTCCGCCTCGTCGTCTGCCGGATGATGCGTAACCGGAAGGGGCAGAAGGCGGGCCTGCCGCCACAGCGCAGCTCGATGCGCGCGCCGGTGGGGGAGCGAACCGTCAGCGCGACCAGCTGCGAGAACAGGCGGTTGACCCGCCAGCGTCCGACGACATCGGCATTGAGCTCACTCGGGCAGCCGTTCTTGAGGTCCCCGGCCACGCGCGGGCATTGCTCGACGTTGTCCGGCACGCCGTCGCCGTCGCGGTCGGAGATTCCAAATGGTGGCGGCAAGAATGGCGTGGGCGCCGGGGGACCGGCGGGGGTGGCGGTGGCGCCGAGAGCGACATCCTGCACCGGGTCGACGGATGCATTGGTGCTGAAACGCAGGACTGCCTCTGACGTGCCAGTGGCGGCGGGCGCCGTGAACGTCACGTCAACCGTGCAGCTCGCGTCGCGAGCAAGGTCGCCGCCACAGGTCGACCCGACGATCGCGAAGTTCGGGCCGATCACCGTCGGGGCGGTGCCAGCGAGCGCCACGTCGCCCACGTTGGTCAGCGTCACGCGCTGTGGCGTGCTCGTGGCTCCGACCGGGGCGGAGAACGAGAGGAGGTCGGGCGCGATCTGTGCCATCGGTCCCACGGTGCCGGTAAGGCTGATGTCCTCCTTGTCGCTCGCCACGTCGGCCCCATTGGAGGACACGCTTAGGATGGCCTCGTGCGGACCACGCGTGGCGGGGGTGTAGCTCACCGTGACGGTGCATGTGCCGCCGGCCGGGATCGCTGCGCCGCAGCCGTCGGCAGCGAACGGAGACTCTGGAGGTTCCGTGTCCATGCTGACGAGGACCGGCACACTGCTGTCGTTGGTGACCTCAACGGTGTCGACAGCCGTCTGGCCGGGCGGAGCCGACAACGACAGCGCGTCTTGACTCACGGCGAGCGCGGCCGCCTGCGCGGGCGCGGCGATCGCGATGGCAGCGACCGCGATTACGGCGAGCAACATCACCCGCCGCAAGAACATCCGTACCGCTGTGCCGTCCTCCATCCCGTCCCCCTGGCTGCTTGCCGATCTTCCGCGGCGCCCCAGCGCCGCCCCGTCCCATCGCCTGTCGTGATGCTAACCCGAAGGACCGCGATCTGGTGCGGTATCCGCCGGCGGGAAGTTCCTCGCGCAGCGCACGGACGAGCGCCCTCCCACACCGATCATCGCGTGCTGACGGCGATCCCTCAGCTGCGCAGAATCCGCAGCGCGAGGTGCCCGGCGTTCTTCGCATTGTCCAGGCCGACGCCCGCCACCGGCACGCCGGGCGGCATCTGCACGACCGACAGGATCGCGTCCAGGCCGCCCATCGCCGACAGCCGGCTCGACAGCGGCACGCCGATGACCGGCAGGTCGGTGTGCGCCGCGGCCACGCCGGGCAGCGCGGCCGACAGGCCGGCGCCCGCGATGATCACGCGCAGGCCGCGCAGACGTGCGTTCTGGCAGTACTCGGCGACGACCGTCGGCTCGCGGTGGGCGGACATGACGCGCACCTCGTGATGGACGTCGGCGTCGCGCAGGACGCTGGCCGCGCCGTCCATGACGTCCATGTCGCTCTTGGATCCCATGATGATCCCGACGCGCGGGAGGTCGACCTCGATCTCCGCCAGTTCGACGGCGACATCGGTCTCGGTTACGGGCTCGGCCTGCTCGGTCATCGCGGGGCGCGGGTACGCCGACCCTCGCGTTCGGGCGGCAGACGTGGCACAGGCAGTGTCTCACTGTTGCTCGCCCGCTCATAGGCAGATCCGGTGGGTCGCGATGGGTCGGTTGGGGTGACAAGCGACGTTGGACTCGAGCGACCGAACCTTCCGATGAGCTTGCCGCGGTCGCCGCCTCCGTCGACGCCATAGCCGTAGCCGTAGCCGTAGCCGTAGCCGCTCTCGTCCTCCGCTGCGCCGGTCGCGACCAATCCGAAGATGGAGCCGCCGGCGAGCTCGATGATCTCCAGGGAGCGCTTGACCGCGTGGCGGTTGGTGCGTTTCATGCGCACGAGCAGGATGATGCCCGAAACGTCCCGCAGGACCGGCACGATGTCACTGACGACCAGCACTGGGGGGCTGTCGATGACGACGATGTCCGCAAGAGACTCGGCATCGTCGAGCAGGTCGCGCATCTGAGCGGAATCGATCAGCTCTGAGGGATTGGGTGGCGGCGGCCCTGCGGGCACCACGCGTAAGCGACCGGCGTCGCTGTCGATCTCCGTTAGCGACGCCCCCAGGCTCGCCCTGCTCGCCAGGATCGAGCCGAGCGACGGAGCGCTTCGGCTGATGCCCAGACGCTCCGCCAGCTTCGACCGCCGGAGGTCCGCGTCGATGAGGATCACGTCGCGGCCGCTGTGGGCGAGGCTGATCGCGAGGCTTGCCGCCACTGTCGACTTTCCGTCGGAAGGGCCGGGACTCGTGACGACGATCGAGCGAACGGGTTGATCGACGTTGAAATAGGTAAGACCGGCTCGCAGGCTCCTGATCGGCTCTGAGTCGTGCAGCGGGGCGTGCGCTCTGGGCCGGAACATCTCCTCGCCGATCACGGTCAGAATCGGCAGGTCGGTCAGTCGACGAAGATCCTCCGTTCGACGTATGCGCCGATCCAGTCTGTCGAGGAGCAAGGCGATTCCGACGCCGGCGAGCAGGCCCAGGACGAGCGCGAGCAGCGCGTTGCGGAGCGGTTTCGGGGATGCCGGCGAATCCGGGATGACCGCCGGCTGGACGATCACTGCGTTGTTGGTCTGTGCGGCCTCGAGCGCGCGCAGCCGCTGCAGCTGCTCGGACAGCTGTGCGCGGCCGGTGGCATCGGCGTCCCCCATGGCCGCGAGCTGCTGGCGCACGATCTGGATCGTGCGGTTGACCTGCGCCCGTGCCTGCCTCGTCCGCGCCGCGACGAGCGCGTCGGCATACGCGTTCGCGACGTCGGCGGCACGCTGCGGGTTGCGGTCGCGAATGTCGAGCGTCACGAAGCCGGTGTCGTTTTCGCTGGTGACCACGAGCGAGTCCATCAGCGCCTTCAGCCGCTGTGGGCGCGGGTTCAGCCGTTTGGCCGCCTCCCGCGCGACCGAAGGCGTCTCCGCCAACTGGGCTGCTGCCGCGATCGCCGCCGTCTGCGGGAGGATGGGGCCGGTTGTGAAGAGCGAGGTGTCCACCGCCGCCCCCTGCACCTGCACGATGGCGGTGGCCAGGTACTCCTTCGGAGTAGAAGCGGAAACTACGTAGGTCGCCACCGGCAGGCTGACGACCAGTAGCGCGACCAACCACTTGCGCCGCCACAGCACATGAAGCAGTGCGCGTAGATCCTGCTGCTGGTCAGGGGCAGAATCAGGAGCCATTCAGAGCGTTCCGTGCAACGACCGCGAGAACGATAGCGCCCGGGCCGGTCGCGCGACACCGGAATCTAGCTCAGCCAACCCGCGGGGTGACCGTTGCGCCGTAGGCCTGCAATCTCAAAACGCCGGGCCAGTACCCGCGCGCATCTGATCTCAACCTGCTGTCGAAGAGGGCCGGCGAATGAACGCAACCACGGGGTGGTACAGCCGGGGCGTGATGTGCGCGGTCGACCCCGATCTTCGCCATGGGGGGCCGAGGCGGACGAAGGTTGCCGTCTGCGTGCGACAGACTCGGGCGCGGTGATGCCTCCCGCGGAGGCCGCCGCCCTCTCCCTCGTCACGGGGACGGTCGTCGCTCTGGCCGGCGTACCTGTCGCGGCACGTGTGGCGCGTCGCACGGGGTTCCTGGACCGACCCTCCGGCTATAAGCAGCACGGCTCGCCGACGCCGTACCTCGGCGGGGCCGCCGTCATGCTCGCGTTCTTGGTTGTTGTGTTCGCTTTCGGGAACGGTACAGGCCGGTTTCTCGCGATCGTGCTCGGAGCGACGGGCCTCTGGGTCGTCGGGACGATCGACGACCGCGTCAACCTCGGGGCCGTCCCCCGCATAGCAGCCACCGTCGCCGCCGCTGTCGTCCTGTGGGCGGCGGATCTCGGGTGGACGGTCTTTGCCGCCCCGGGCATGGATCTCGCGCTCACGGTCGTCTGGGTGCTCGGCCTGGTGAACGCCTTCAACCTCATGGACAACCTCGACGGCGCGACCGCCAGCGTCGCCGGCGCGGCATGCATCGGCATCGGCACGTTCGCACTCGTAGATCAGGACGTCGCGTTGGCGGCGGCCGCATTCGGGCTCGTGGGCGCCTGCCTCGGTTTCCTGCGCTTCAACCTGGCGCGCCCCGCCCGGATCTTCCTCGGGGATGGTGGCAGCATGTCGATCGGCTTCAGCGTCGCGGCGCTGGCGATCGCGGCTCCACCGGTCGCCGATCTTCACGCTTCGGCGGTCCTGGCGGCGGCGCTGCTGGTCGGGCTCGTGATCCTCGACACGACGCTCGTCGTGATCTCGCGCCGGCGGCGCGGCGTTTCGCTCATGACCGGCGGGCGCGACCACCTGACGCACCGGCTCCT
>DASZDB010000579.1:0-4277 GCA_035942495.1 Solirubrobacteraceae bacterium | reverse complement strand
GCGGATACCCTCGCTGCATGAGCACCTACGAACTCGTGGCCGATCTGCCGGTCCACATCGAGGATTACGAGCTCGAAGGGCTCGTCCAGAACGTCTCGAGCGACTTCGAACGCAAGACGACGATCATCCACCTGCGCGGTGCCGGCGAGGAGGGGCTCGGTGAGGACGTCGTCTACGACGCGATCGATCACGAGATCGCTCAGAAGGCCGGGCCGACCCTGTCGCTCGCGGGCGACTGGACGATGCGCTCGTTCTCCGAGCATCTCGCGGCGCTCGACCTCTTCCCCGAGCCGGCCCAGCGCGGCCACGTCTCGCAGCTGTACCGCACGTGGGCCTACGAGTCCGCCGCGCTGGACCTGGCGCTCAACCAGGCCGGCGAAACGCTGTACGGCGTGCTCGGCCGTGAGCCGCGGCCGCTGACGTTCGTCGTCTCGCTGCGGCTCGGCGAGCCGCCGACGCTCGAGCCCGTCAGCCGGCGCCTGGAGCGCTACCCCACGCTGCGCTTCAAGCTCGACCCGACCGTGTCGTGGACCGACGAGCTCATCACCGAGCTCGTCAAGACCGACGCGGTCGACTCGGTCGACTTCAAGGGCCTCTACGAGGGCACGCCCGGCGACCAGCCCGCCGACCCGCTGCTCTACAGGCGCGTCATCGGCGCGTTTCCGAGCGCGTGGATCGAGGACCCCAAGCTCACCCCGGAGATCGACGCGCTGCTCGAGCCGCACCGCGACCGCATAACGTGGGACGCGAACATCCACTCGATCGCCGACATCGAGGGGCTGCCGTTCGCGCCGCGGATGGTCAACCTCAAGCCCTCGCGGCTGGGCGGCGTCAAGCCGCTCTTCGACGCCTACGACTACACCGCGCAGCGCGGCATCGGCGCCTACGGCGGCGGCCAGTTCGAGCTCGGCGTCGGGCGCGGCCAGATCCAGTACCTCGCGTCGATCTTCCATCCCGACACGCCCAACGACACATCCCCGTCGGGCTTTCACGTCATGGACCCGCCCCCGGGCCTGCCGACGAGCCCGCTGGAGCCCGCGCCATCGGCGACCGGGTTTCGCTGGGGCTGAACGAGCGGCGGGCGAGGGGCGGGCGGGGCAGAACGCAACGAAGCCCGGCACAGGCCGGGCTTCGTCATCTGGAGGGCGGGCCGCTACGGGCCCGGAGGGTCTGCGGCTCAGAGGCCGCGACGACGGAAGCCGCCGCCGCCACCGACGCGACCGCCGTAGCCGTAGCCGCCGGTGCCGACGCCGCTGAGCAGGACGAGGACGGCGGCGATGATCGCGACGATCACGGGCAGGCCGAGGACGAGGCACACCCAGTAGACCAGGGCGGCGAGCACGATGGCAATCAGGATTCCGATCATGTGATGTCTCTCTCCTCGAGCGGTGCGAATAGGGTCAGGTGAGATCGCCGTACCCGACCGCATCTGCGGACAACCGCGGCCGCCCCCGGGTTCATACATCCGTCTAGCCGCGGGCCGCGCCCTGCGGCGTGGGATCATGCGCGCGTGACGCGCGCGCTGCGGCTGACGCTGACGGTGGTCGCGGCCGCGCTGGCGCTGGCGGGCCTCACGGCGGGCTATGTGAAGTGGGAGCTCGCTGAGCCCGAGGCGTTCGCCGATCGCGGCGTGAACGCCCTGCAGTCCGAGGCAGCGCGAGCTGCGATCGCAGAGCAGATCG
This sequence comes from Solirubrobacteraceae bacterium, assembly GCA_035942495.1. Lineage (GTDB taxonomy): Bacteria > Actinomycetota > Thermoleophilia > Solirubrobacterales > Solirubrobacteraceae > CADCVQ01. Next base: position 2,595 of record DASZDB010000579.1, on the reverse strand, counting down.
TGGTCGCGGCACTCGAGCGACGTTCGCCGGACCTCGTCGCCACCCGCCCGCTTGTGCTGGCGGCCGTCGAGGCGCTGCTCGAGACCGACGAGTTCGCCCGGGTCCTGCGACGGGCCGCCGTGACCGCGCACGGCGTCCTGTTGCGCGGCGAGCGTGATGTGCGGGTCGAGCTCCGCGAGGTCCGGGAGGTGCTCATCCCGGCGCTGGAGACGGCGTCGCCCCGACTCGCGCGGCAGGTTCCCCACGATCTCAGCCCCCAGATCGCCGAGATCCGCGCCAACGACGTCGCGGCGTCGGTGGTCCGCTTCGCCGAGAGCGCGAGCGTCGCCGCGATCCCGCTGCTGATCGCGGCCCTGCTCGCGCTGATCGCGGCGGTGGCCACGGCGCCGGACCGGCGCGGCGCAGGCGCCGAGGCGGGGATGGCGCTGGCGATCGCGATGGGACTGGGACTGCTCGCCCTCGCGGCGCTGCGCGGCCAGATGCTCTCTCACACCGACGCGGTCGGCGTGCTGTCGCAGGACGAGACGCGCGCCGCAGCGAGCGCGGCCTGGGACGCGCTGGCGGGCGATCTGCAGCGGTGGCTCGTGATCTGGGCGATCGGCGGGCTTGCGGTCGTTGCCGGCGCACAGCTGTCGGAGGCCGGCCTCGACCGGCGCGCCGCGATGCGCCGCGCGACGGAGATGGTCGTGGGCGGCCGGCTGTCTGGCCCGGCGCGCATCGCGCGCGGCGTCGGCCTGACGGCGATCGGCGCCATGGTTCTGCTCGAGGTCGACCCGGTCTTCGAGATCGTGGTGGCCGCGCTGGGCGCCGTCCTCGTCCTCCTCGGCATCGTCGAAGCCGTCTCCGTCGGTGCCACCGCTCGCCGCTCCGCCGGCGCAGGGCTGCGCCGCCCAGGACGTCGCACGGTGATCGCGGCGGGTGCCGTCGGGTTGGGCCTCGCCGCGGTCGGCCTGACGCTGCTGCTCGACGACGACGCTGCCGCCCCGCTGCAGCAGACCGAGATCACCGCCTGCAACGGGCTGGTCGAGCTCTGCGATCGGCGACTGGACCAGGTCGTCCTCGCGGGCACCCACAACTCGATGTCGGCGGCCGACCGGCCGGGTTGGCTGTTCGCGAACCAGACGCGGCCGATCCCACGCCAGCTGACCGACGGAGTGCGACTGATGATGATCGACCCCCACTACGGGATCGTCGACCGGCAGGGCCGCATCCGTACGGACCTCGAGGCCGAGGGAACCACCCGCAATCGCGTCGCGGGACGGCTGGGTCTCGACGCGGTCGCCGCGGCCGAGCGCCTGGCGGGGCGCCTGGATCTCGTGCCGGCCGACGGGAAGCGGAAGGTGTATCTGTGCCACACCCTCTGCGAGCTCGGCGCCGAACGCATGAGCTCGACGCTGCGCGAGATCCGCGGCTGGCTCGAGCGCAACCGCGCCGAGGTGCTCGTGATCCTCCTGGAGTCCAGCGTCGAGCCGCCCGAGATCGAGAAGGAGTTCGAGTCCGCCAAGCTCGAGCCGTATCTCGCAACGCTGCCGCGCAACCGGCCGCTGCCGACGTTGCGCCAGATGATCGTCAGCGGCCGCCGACTGGTGGTGCTCGACGACAAGGACGGCGGCGACGCCCCATGGCATCAGCCCGCCTTCGTGTTCGCACAGGACACCTCGATCAGCGCGTTCACGAAATCCCGGACGGCCTGCGACCCCAACCGCGGGACTCCTGAGAGCCCGCTGCTGATCATGAACCACTGGGTCGACCGCTTTCCCCCGCCGCCCACCGCGGCCGAGCAGGTCAACCTCCGTAGCGTGCTGTCGCAGCGGATCCGGGCCTGCCGCAGTCGCCTCGGACGCGTGCCCACCGCGATCGCGGTCGACTTCTATGACCGCGGCGATACGATCGCAGTGGCCCGTGAGCTCAACCAGGCCGGCGACGCCGCGCGTCGCGAGCCTCGTTGAGCCGGTTGCCTCAGACGCGCTGGATCAGCGTCCCCGTCCCGAGCCCGCCGCCGCAGCACATCGTCACGAGCCCGGTCTCCCGGTCGGAGCGCTCGAGCTCGTGCAGCAGCGTCGTCAGCAGTCGCGCGCCGGTCGAGCCGAGCGGATGGCCAAGCGCCATCGCGCCGCCGTTGACGTTCACACGGTCCATGTCGGGTTCGAGCTCGCGCTGCCACGCGGCGACGACGGACGCGAACGCCTCGTTGATCTCGATGAGGTCGAGGTCGCCGATCGTCATGCCGTTGCGCTGCAGCAGCTTGCGCGTCGCCGGGATCGGCCCGGTCAGCATCGTCACCGGATCGACGCCGACCGTCGTCTGGTCGACGATCCGCGCGCGCGGCGTGACGCCCAGCTCGGAGGCCTTCTCGCGCGACATGAGCAGCAGCGCGGCGGCGCCGTCGGAGATCTGCGACGAGGTGGCGGCGGTGATCCGGCCATCCGGCTTGAAGGCCGGCTTGAGCTGCGCGACCGCCTCGAGGTTCGTGTCGGGGCGGATGCCCTGGTCGACGTAGCGCGTGTCGCCGTTGGTCTGGAATGGGACGATCTCGCGCTCGAAGCGCCCCTCCTCGGTCGCCTGGTGCGCGAGGCGGTGCGATCGCACCGCGAG
>DASZDB010000578.1:0-4588 GCA_035942495.1 Solirubrobacteraceae bacterium | reverse complement strand
GTGGTGCGGCGCTCGACCACCGACAGCAGCTTCTCGTTCGGGATGACGATGAGCGTGTCGACGACCTCGCGCAGGCGCTCGATGCCCTCCTCCGCCTGACGCGTGCGCTGGCTGCCCTCGAACTCGAACGGCTTCGTGACGACGCCGACGGTCAGCGCGCCGATCTCGTTCTTGGCGATCTCGGCGATGACGGGCGCCGCGCCCGTGCCGGTGCCGCCGCCCTCGCCGGCGGTGACGAAGACCATGTCGGCGCCCTTGAGCGCCTCCTTGATGTCGTCACGCGACTCGGCGGCCGCGCCGAAGCCGATCTCCGGGTTCGCGCCGGCGCCCAGGCCCTTCGTCAGGTCGTGCCCGATGTTGAGCTTGATGTCGGCGTCCGTCATCTGCAGCGCCTGCGCATCCGTGTTGGCCGAGATGAACTCCACGCCACGCAGACCTGCGTCGACCATGCGGTTGACCGCGTTCGTACCCCCGCCGCCGACGCCGACGACCTTGATGACCGCGAGATAGCTGCTGCTGGATTCCATGAGGAGACGTCCGACCCTTGAGTAATTGTTGAGGGATTTGGCTCCCGCAACCCGGTTCCGGGGAAACCACAGTACGCACGGGCCGGAACCGATGTCAACGCGAAGTCTACAACCGCAAGAACAGTTGCAAAACCCCCGACTCTCAACCTGAGCAGGAGAATCGGCCTCAAGCTGCCCTCAACCTAAAGCGGAGCTTGAGCCTTAGCCTCCCGCGGCTGCAGCCCGCCCGCCACAGGACGTTCGGGGATCCGCAGGTCGAGGTACGCGGCGCCGCGCGAGGTGCTGCTGGACAGCACCTGTGCCGCCGCTGCCCACTGCGCACCCGGGCGCGCCGCGCCGCCGAAGTAGAGCTTCGGCCCGTTCTCCATCGTCGTCGTCAGGCCGCGCGGTCCGCGGTAGACCCGGGCCACCCGCCCGCGCAGAGCGCGCGGCGCAGCGGCCATCAGCTTGACGGCGGCCAGCGCCTCGCCGCGACCCAGCCGGTCGCCGCTGCGCGCGCCGCGGATCGCGACGAGCGCCAGCCCGCGTGTCGCGCCTCCGCGCAGCAGCGTGCCGTCGCCGGCGACCGCCGTCACCCCCCCGGCGGAGCGCAGCGCGGCCACGGGCTCGTAGGCGTTGACGACGATGCGCAGGCCGTGCGGGAAGTCCGTCTCGGTGCGCAGGCTACGCACGACGGGGTACGCGTCGACCGCACTCAGCAACGCGTGCTTGCGCACGTTGAGGGTCGTCATGTCGCGCGCGGCCGACTCGAGCGCCCGCTTGACCTCGGCGGCCTGCGCGCCGCCGATACCGGTCACCGAGACCTGCTCCACGCGCACGAGGGAGCTGTTGCGAAGCCACAACGCGAGCGGCGCGAGCACCGCGAGCAGTACCGCGACGCCAAGGACCACGCGCGTTCGGCGGCGGGCGAACGAGGCCATCGCCCGCAAGATTCGCCGCGCGGCCGGCGGACCCTGCCTTCGCCGACCGCCGCTCGGCGGACGTCGCGCCGGCGGGAAGACCCACTAGCGTCCTCGCGGATGCCCGACCAGTCCGTCCTGTCCCTGTCGGAGCTGACGACCCTGCGCCTCGGCGGGCCGGCGGCGCGGCTCGTCACGATCGACGACCACGATGCGCTCGTCGACGCCGTGCGCGCGGCCGACGGCGCGGAGGAGGAGCTGCTGCTGCTGGCGGGCGGCAGCAACGTGGTGGTCGCCGACGCCGGCTTCGACGGCACGGTCGCGCGGGTGGCGACGCGCGGTGTCCACGGCACCCGGATGGGCGACGGCCGGGTGCGCCTCGACGTCGCCGCCGGCGAGGACTGGGACGCGCTCGTCGCCGCCTGCGTGGCCGACGGCCTCGCCGGCGTCGAGGCGCTCTCGGGGATCCCCGGCAGCGTCGGCGCCACGCCGATCCAGAACGTCGGCGCCTACGGCCAGGAGGTCGCCGATGTGCTCGTCGCCGTCCGCGCGCTGGACCGCCTCACCAGCGAGCTGCACAACCTTGAGGTCGAGGAGTGCCTGTTCGACTACCGATCGAGCGTCTTCAAGCGCGACCCCGGGCGCTGGCTCGTGCTCGGCGTGAGCTTCGCGCTCGAGCCGACCGGGATGTCCGAGCCGATCCGCTACGGCGAGCTCGCCGCACACCTCGGAATCGAGATCGGCGCGCGGGCGCCGGTCGGCGAGGTCCGCGACGCGGTGCTCGCGCTGCGCCGCGGCAAGGGCATGGTGCTCGACCCCGCCGACCCCGACACGGTGAGCGCCGGCTCGTTCTTCACGAACCCGATCCTTCGCGCGCGTGACTTCGACGCCTTCGCGCAACGCGCCGCCGAACACGCCGGAGCCGACCTCAAGCCGCCGGCCTGGCCGGTCGAGCCACGGGCCGTCAAGACGTCGGCCGCCTGGCTCATCGAGCGCGCCGGCTTTCACCGCGGCTACGGCAACCCCGGCGGGATCGCGATCTCCTCCAAGCACACGCTCGCCCTGACCAACCGCGGCGCCGGCACGACGGCCGAGCTCGTCGCGCTCGCGCGCGAGATCGCCGGCGGGGTGCACGAGGCCTTCGGGGTCGCGCTCGTGCCCGAGCCGGTGTTCGTGGGGCACAGTTGGTGACCTCGGCGCATTGTGTGACGAACGCACATGGACGGCGACCGCGGAGGAGTAGAAGTCCTCACGTGGCTTCGTCTGTGACCGAAGTGGGCCCCGCACCCGATGTCGCCGGATTTCGGCGCCCGAGCGTCAGCGGGGTCGACGAGCAGCGCGAGAGCGTGCAGCCGGCAAGGTCGAATCGGTGAGTAGCGCGCGGGTCTTCATCAACTACCGGCGCGCCGACTCGGCCGGCTGGGCGCGGCAGCTGCACGGCGACCTCGAGGAGCGCTTCGGCAAGGAGCGCGTCTTCCGCGACGTGGCGATCGAGCCCGGCGTGGACTTCGTCGAGCACATCGAGCGGGTGATGAACGCCGCCGAGGTCTGCATCGTCGTCATCGGCCCGGGCTGGGCGAGCGCGGCGAACAGCGACGGGCGCCGGCTCGACAACCCCGATGATCTCGTCCGGCGCGAGATCGAGCGCGCGCTCGAGCGCCCGGACGTAGAGGTGATCCCGGTGCTCGTCGACGGCGCGCGGATGCCCTCCGAGCGAGAGCTGCCCGACAGCCTGCGCGCGCTCGCGCGCCGCAACGCGTGCGAGCTGACCGACGTGCGCTGGGACTACGACATCGAGGTGCTGTGCCGGCGCCTGCGGCGGGTTCTCGGCGAGTCGACGGTCGCGCACGAGCGTCCCCTCCCGCCCAACCCCGAACGGTCTCATGCGCAAGGAATTCCCGCGGCGGACGCGCAGGCGACGAACGTCCTGTCGGCGGCGCTGGCGACGATGGTCGCCGCAGCCGTGGCCGGCGTGCTTGCGGCGGCGCTGACGCGCCCGCTCAGCGGCGAAGGCGAGGGGCAATGGGGCCGTCTCGCCGGATACGCCGCGGAGCGCGGCGTGATCTGGGCGATCATCGGCGCAGTCGTGCTGGCGACGGCGGCGGTGGCGTTCGGGCGTTCGCGCGTGCCGCTGGGGTCGGTGGTCGTCGGCGCCGGCGCCGGCCTGCTCGGCGGCGCAGCGGGCGGGGCGGGCTACATGGCGCTCAAGCAATTCGGCGAGGTCTACGACGGTGGCGCCGAGTCGTGGCTGATCGTGTTCGTCTCGCTGGCCCTGCCGGGGCTGTTGCTGGCCGGAAGCCTCGCGCGCCTGGCCGGCGCGCGGGCGGGCGAATGCGCGCTGGCGGCGGTGGCGGGCGCCGCCGTGGGTGCGGCGTTCACCGGCAAGCCGACGCTCCTCATCCCGCTGCATGCCGTGGTCCTCGTCAGCGCGATGGTCGCGGTCCTTGCCGCCTCGCCGCACCGGGCCCCCGCGCGGGCGCCGCGCCCGGCGCTGCGACGGCATTCGCCGAGCGTCAGGTGAGCGCGGGCGCGCCGCCCACGAGCCGTCGGCCGAGCTCGTCGACGTCCCCCGCTCCCATCACCAGGCACACGTCGCCCGGGGCGAGCAGGCCCTCGAGCACGCGCTGCGCGTCGTCGAAGCCCGGCGCCCACGCCACCGTCCGGCCGTACCCGGCGTCGACGGCGGCCTCCGCGATGAGCCGCCCGTTCACGCCCGGGAAGTCCTCGGCGCGCTCGCGCGAGGGGTAGACGTCGAGCACGACGGCGGCGTCGGCCTCCGCAAGCGCTGCGCCGAACTCGCGTGCGAGCAGCTGTGTGCGCGAGAAGAGGTGCGGCTGGAAGACCGCCACGATCCGTCCGGCCCGCCCCGCGAGCGTCCGTGCCGCCGTGATCGTGGCGCGCAGCTCGGTCGGGTGGTGGGCGTAGTCGTCGACGACGAGCGCGCCGGACCCCGCGGCCGCCCCGAGCCGCTCGAAGCGCCGCCCCGCGCCGGCGAAGTCGCTCAGCGTGGCGGCCACCTCGGGTGGGCGCGCACCCGCGAGGACGCAGGCGGTGAGCGCGGCGGCCGCGTTGGCGACGTTGTGCGCACCGGGCACCGACAGCGTCACGCGATGACCGGCCCAGACAAAGCCCGCGCCGTCCGCCCGCAGCTCGATCTCCGAA
>DASZDB010000577.1:0-2051 GCA_035942495.1 Solirubrobacteraceae bacterium | reverse complement strand
GCGCGCAGGCGCACGAGCCCGGTCGTCGTCTCCTCGGTCCCGCCGAGCAGCGACGCGCGCCAGCGCTCGTCGCCGGCGTGCAGGACGCTCAGCAGGTCGGCGCCGTCGTCGAGCGTCACGTGCGGCGCGCGCGAGGCGAGGCCGACGACGTGCGCGGCGTAGGTGTCGGCGTCCTCGCCGCGGATCGCGTGCACGCCCACCCCGTAGCGGTCGGCAAGCGCGGCGGCGACGTCGTCCTGCGTCGACAGCGGGTTGGCGGCGCACAGCTGCGCCTCGGCGCCGCCCGCGATCAGCGCGCGCAGGAGGTTCGCGGTCTCCGACGTGACGTGCAGGCAGGCCGCGACGCGCACGCCGTCGAGCGGTCGCTCCCGCTCGAAGCGCTCGCGGATCGAGCGCAGGACGGGCATCTGGCCGTCCGCCCACGCGATGCGGACCTGCCCCGGCTCTGCAAGCGACAGGTCCGCAACTTCCGCGTGACGTCGTCCGGAGGTCAGCGGTTCCGATAAGGGGCGGCGCAACGTGGTTGCCTCGCAGCGTTCATCGGAACCGATGACCGTAGGACGAAACCCAAATCGGTTTAGTAGCGATACTCGTGCGACTTGTACGGGCCCTCGACGGGGCGGCCGATGTACTCGGCCTGCTCGGGCGTGAGCACCGTGAGCTTCGCGCCGACCGCGGCGAGGTGCAGGCGCGCGACCTTCTCGTCGAGCTCCTTGGAGAGCACGTAGACCTGCTTGTCGTACGCATCGTTGTTCGTGTAGAGCTCGATCTGCGCGAGCGTCTGGTTCGTGAACGAGTTGGACATCACGAACGACGGGTGACCGGTCGCGTTGCCGAGGTTCAGCAGGCGCCCCTCGGAGAGCAGGATGATCGCGTGCCCGTCCGGGAAGACCCACTTGTCGACCTGCGGCTTGATCCTCACGCGCTCGATGCCCGGGACCCGCTCGAGGCCGGCGACGTCGATCTCGTTGTCGAAGTGGCCGATGTTGCCGACGATCGCGTGGTGCTTCATCCGCGCCATGTCGTCGGCGGTGATGATGTCGCGGTTGCCGGTCGTCGTCACGAACACGTCGGCGGTGTCGACGACGTCCTCGAGCGTCTTGACGTCGTAGCCCTCCATCGCCGCCTGCAGCGCGCAGATCGGATCGATCTCGGTGACGATGACGCGACAGCCCTGAGCGCGCAGCGAGGCGGCCGAGCCCTTGCCGACGTCGCCGTAGCCGCATACGACGCCGACCTTGCCCGCGAGCATGACGTCGGTCGCGCGGAAGATGCCGTCCACGAGCGAGTGACGGCAGCCGTAGAGGTTGTCGAACTTCGACTTCGTGACGGAGTCGTTGACGTTGATCGCCGCGAACAGGAGCTTGTCCTGCTTGGCCATCTGGTACAGGCGGCCCACGCCGGTCGTCGTCTCCTCCGAGACGCCGATGATGCCGGCGGCCATCTTCGTGAAGCGCTGCGAGTCCTCCTCGAGCGAGCGGTGCAGCAGCTTCAGAAAGGCGACGAACTCCTCCGACTCAGCGGTCGACGGATCGGGCGCCTCGCCGGCGGCCTCGAACTCGACGCCCTTGTGGACGAGCATCGTCGCGTCGCCGCCGTCGTCGAGGATGAGGTTCGGGCCGTCCTCGCCCGGCCAGTTCAGCGCCTGCTCGGTGCACCACCAGTACTCGTCGAGCGTCTCGCCCTTCCAGGCGAAGACGGGCACGCCCTGCGGATCGTCGACGGTGCCGTTCGGACCGACGACCGCGGCGGCCGCGGCGTGATCCTGCGTGGAGAAGATGTTGCAGCTGCACCAGCGCACCTCGGCCCCGAGCGCGGTGAGCGTCTCGATCAGCACCGCGGTCTGGATCGTCATGTGCAGCGAGCCCATGATGCGCGCGCCCTTGAGCGGCTGCGCGTCGGCGTACTCCGCGCGGGTCTGCATGAGGCCGGGCATCTCGTGCTCGGCGAGGATGATCTCGTTGCGGCCGTAGTCGGCGAGCGAGAGGTCGGCGACCTTGAAGTCCTGCTTCGTGTCGACGGCGGCGGTGGGTGGGTTCATCCGTTGCTTC
>DASZDB010000576.1:0-6893 GCA_035942495.1 Solirubrobacteraceae bacterium | reverse complement strand
GAGTCACACCGGGCGCGCGAAGCCGAGAGGTGAGGGGCGGCGGGGGATATGGACCGAACAAGCTCTCGGCGGGTTCGGAAAACGTGATTCCCGCGTGCGCGACGCCCAAACATGGATTCATGATCAAGACACCCCAGCCGGCCGCTGGTAGCGGCGCAGCGCCGGCCGCAGGCCTTCGGGCACGGTGTAGAAGGCGCGGCCGTCACGGGTGAGCGCCAGCGTCTCCCCCTGCCCCTCGCGCAGCAGGTCGGCGTCCACGACGCAGGGGCGCCGGCGCAATGCGGCCGCCACCGTCTCCCCCGCCCGCCGGCGCCAGGCGAACGCCCGGTCGTACGTGCGCAGCACGATCGTGTGCCCGTCGGCCGAGACGTCGCCGGCGGTCACAGCCTCCCCCGCTTCGAGCCTGACCGTGCCGGCGCGCCGCATGGTCGTGACCTGCCGCGAGGACGGCCGCCGTGCGACGTAGATCCCGCCAGGCGGCCCGAAGCTCTTGGAGACGACGACGAGCGAGCCGTTCGCGCGATCGAAGAGCAGCGCCTCGGCGTCGCGCGCGCCGTCGGAGTAGCGCAGCTCGTAGCGCGCCGCGGGCGTGACGGCGGCCGCCGCGGCGCCCGGCTCGGGCAGCTTCAGCACCGTGACCGACGCGCGCTGCGCGAGGTTGTCGCCGATGTCACCGACCAGCAGCGTGCCTGCGCGGCCGGCCGCCAGGGCCTCCCAGTCGACGTTCTCCGCTCCTCGGACCGTGACCTCGCCGACGGCGCGGCCGGAGGTCGCGAAGGCGAACAGGGTCGCGGAATGGCCGGAGTCGTTGAGGCTCCACAGGACGTTGCGGCGCGTGGTCGACAGGACGAGTCCCGACAGCTCGGTGGCGCCGGCCGCGCCGACGCGACCGGTGACGCGGACGCGGACGTCAGAGCCGCACAGCGCCGGCTTGGCCGGAGGTGCGGCCTTGGCCGAACTCGCTCCCGCGGTCGTGCCGGCGCCGCCGTCACCGCACCCGGTCAGCGTCGCGAGCGTCGCGAGCAGACCTGCGGCCGCGCGCCGCGTGGCTGCCGCCGGGCGCCGCGCGCTCAGGTCAGATCCCCAGGCGCTTTACGGTCTCGCGAGCGCGCACGACACGCTGGTCCTTCTCGGCGTGGTCCGCCGGCATCTCGATCATCTCGACGAGCGAGAGCACGTCGCGACCGAGCTGCTCCTGCATCGCGAGCGCGCCCTCGGCGACCTCCTCGAGCTGCTCGCGAGTCAGCGAGTCCGCCTCGTCTCCAACCATCCTGCGCAGAAAGAAGCCCATGTCATCCTTGGCTAGCCGGTTGCACCGTTGTCCTCGAGAGTATGCCGCGCGACCCGCGGCACCGGCGTGCGAGGTACCTTGGCGCTGCGGGGCAGTAGCTCAGTTGGTCAGAGCAGCCGACTCATAATCGGTTAGACGGAGGTTCGAGTCCTCCCTGCCCCATCCCCGCGAGAAGTGCGCCCCCGCGCGCGCCATCTCCTGCAGCGCACGCTGCCCGTCCCCCGGCTCGACGTCGACCGCGGCGATTGCGTCGCACAGCACCGTGACGTCGAACCCGGCGCGCAGCGCGTCGAGCACCGTCGCCTTGACGCAGTAGTCCGTGGCCAGGCCGCCGACCAGGACGTGCGTGATGCCGGCCTGCCGCAGAAGCGCCGTCAGATCGGTCCCGTCGAAGCCCGAGTAGGCGTCGACCTCGAGCGTCGTGGCCTTGTCGATCAACGGACCCGGCAGCGCCGCGATGTCCGGGTGCAGCTCGGCACCGTGGGTCCCGGCCACGCAGTGCGGGGGCCAGATTCCGCCCTGCTCCACGAACGAGCAGTGTCCGGCAGGGTGGTTGTCGCGGGTCTTGACGACGAGCGCGACGTCGCGCGCCGCGGCGACGAGCGGGGCGACGACGGCATCGCCGCCAGGCACGCCAAGGGCGCCGCCCGGCAGGAAGTCGTGTTGGACGTCGACGGCGATGAGCGCCGTGTCGGCAGGCATGCTCGGCTCCTCTCCTTCGTCGGGGGCGACGGCGTCCGTCGGCGCCGCCAGCTGCGCGCGCAGCGCGAGCAGGTGCGGCGAGCGCTCGAGCGGCGCCGGCCCGGCCGGCGGCACGCGTTCGCGCTCCTCGGCGGCGTGCGCGCGGTCGGCCTCGAGATCCGGCGCCTGGTCGGTGCGCTCGCCGTCGCGCATGACCTCGCGCAGCAGCGCCGCTCCGGCGAGGCTCTCCCCGGCGAGATGCAGCAGGTGCGTCCCGTCGGGGCGGCGCGTGACCTGATGGGCGCCGGGGTCGTTGATCTTGCCCGGCGACAGCTTCATCGTGTAGCGCAGCGCCGGATCGCGCTCCGCGGGCTGCTCGACGAGCTTGTAGACGGCGCTGAGCGGCTCGCCGGCGCGCAGCTGCGAGCCGACGCCGAACACGCCCGCGGGCACACCCGCCGCGACGAATCCCGCGATCCGCTCGGCGTCGAGGTCGCCGGTCAGGATGATCTGGGTGTCGGTCAGCCCGGCGGCGTCAAGCAGGTCCCGCGCCGCCCGGGCCAGCGCGCCGTGGTCGCCCGAGTCGATCCGGATCGCCTTCAGCCGTCCGCCCGTCAGCCGCTGCGCCTCGATCGCCCGCCGCACGCCCTCCAGCGTGTCGTAGGTGTCGACCAGCAGCGTCGCCCCGGCGGGCCGCGCGCGCAGCGCATCGCAGAAGACGCGCGTCTCCCCGGCCCGCCCACGCGCCATGACCTTGGCGTGCGCCATCGTGCCGGTCGCCGGAATGCCGAGATCGCGCGCGGCGGCCGTCGTGGCCGTGCCCGCGAAGCCGGCGAGGTAGGCGGAGCGCGCCGCGCTGTGCGCGGCCCCGAGACCGTCGAGGCGGCGCATCGAGAAGTCCCACACCGGGCGGCCCGCGGCGGCCCGCACGATCTGCGTCGCGTTCGTCGCGACGCGGACGGCATAGTTCATCGCGGCGAGCAGCGGCGACTCGACGAGCGTCGCCTCGAGGCGCGGCGCGGTCAGGCGCAGCAGGGGCGTCGCGGCCGGCACGATCGTCCCTTCGCGTACGGCCCATACGCTGCCCGTGAAGCGCAGGTCGCGCAGGCGCGCGAGGACCGGCTCGTCGAACGTCGCGCCGTCGTGGTCGGCCAGCCACCGCAGGTCCGCCTGCCGGAAGCGCAGGCCCGCCAGGAAGGCGAGCGCCTCGTGCACGCCGGCGACCGTCAACGCGCGGTCGCTGCGCGCCGACAGCTCGAACGTCACCAGATCGTCCGCCGCCCCCTCGTGGAGGTAGTCGGCGGCCATCGTCAGGCAGTACAGATCGGTGAGGAGCGCGTCGCTGGAGGTCAACGATTTATGGGCGGATCGACCAGAAGTCGGGTGCCGAAGGATACCGGAACGCTCCGCCGAGCCGGGAGTGACGTAGCAGCTACTTCACGCGCTCGACGGCGCGGGCGAGCTCCCCGACCGAGAACACGCCTTCGAAGCGCGCCGCAACCTTGCCGCGGCGGTCGATCACGAACGCCCAGGGCTCCGTCGGCAGCCGCCAGGCGAGCACCTGCTGGCGGTAGGGCTTGCCGGGGTCGTTGTCCTGGTAGATCTCCTGCTGGATGAACGTCACGCCCTTGCCGTTCTGCGCGCGCACCTGCTCGGCGATGTCGACGACCGGACCGCACGTGCGCGACGCGCACAGCGCGGGCGTAGCGAACAGCAGCACCGCGGGCTTCTTTCCGACGACGTCGGCGAAGTCGGTCTCGAGCATCTCGCGCGGCGGCGGGATCCGGGTCGAGAGCTTCGTCAGGTCGCCGCCCACGTCCGCGCCGGTCTGGGTACGGACCTTGACCGCCGGCTCGCCGACCTGCGGCGGACCGCCCTTCTCTCCCACCATGAGCTCGCCCACGGACTCGGCCACGACGAGCCGGCCGTCGAGCCGCACGAGCCCGATCGCGACGTGCGGCCCGCGCGAGCCGTAGACGGCATCGGCGACGTAGAACGTGTCGCCGCTGGCGAGATCCGAGGCCGTCTGCTGGCTGCGGTAGCGCGTATCGACGTTCAGCGACTCCTTGCGCGCGGCGAACGGCCCGCGCAGCTGCGAGCCGTCTGGCTTGGCGGTGTAGACGGCGACCGCCGACACGTCGATCTGCTTGTTGGCGCGGTCGACGATCGCGAAGCCGAGGCGGTTGCGCCCGGGGCGCTGGCTCTTGAAGCTCGAGACGTTGAGGATCGCGCCGTGCGGCAGGCCGGTGATGAGCTGCTGCATCGTCTTGCCGGTCGCCGCCGGAAAGTCGGCGGGGGCGGCGGCGGGCGGTTGCGGGGGCGCGGGCGCCGCTCCGCCGTCGTCGTCCGAGGAACCGCACGCCGCGAGCACGACCGCGGCTGCCAGCAACGAGAGAAGCAGGCGAGTCATTGCAGGGGATGCTAGGCCCTCGCATGATTGGATAGCGCCGATGAACGCCACGCGAGCAGCGATCGTGACCGGAGCATCGAGCGGGATCGGCTTCGCGGCCGCGCGGATGCTCGGCGAGCGCGGCCACGCCCTCACGCTCGTCGCCCGGCGCCCCGAGAAGCTCGACGAGGCCTACGAGCAGCTGCGCGACGAGGGGCTGGAGGTCCAGCGTGTCGCCGCCAACGTCGGCAACGAGGCCGACGTGATCCGCGCCGTCGCCGCCCACCGCGACGCGTACGGGCGCCTCGACGTGCTCATGAACAACGCAGGTGTCGGCATCGGCGCCCCGATCGGCGAGCTGTCGGCGAAGCAGATGGACGTGCAGCTGGCCACGAACCTGCGCGCGATCCCGCTCTTCTACCGTGAGTCGCTGGCGATGCTGAAGGCGGCGGGAACCGAGCACCGCAACGCGCTCGTCGTCAACACGGCGTCGATCGCCGGCAAGCACGGCCAGGCCTGGCTGAGCATCTACTCCGCGACGAAGTTCGGCGTCGTGGGCTTCACGCAGGCGATGAACAAGGAGCTCAACGAGCTCGGAATCAAGTCCACGGCGCTCTGCCCCGGGTTCGTGGACACGCCGATGACGGACTTCGTCAAGGGCCGCGTGCCGGCCGACGAGATGATCCAGACGTCGGACATCGTCGCGGCCCTCGCGATGCTGCTGTCGCTGACCCCGGGCTGTGTGCTGCCCGAGGTCGTCTTCGAGCGACCCCGCGGCGGGTCGCTCGTGTAAGGCACGCGCACCCGCGCGGCCGCCGCAGTCGGCGATCCGTGCCGGCGGCGAAGCCGGTCAGCGCGCGAGCTGCGACTCGGCGGCGTCGAAGTCGAACTCGCCGTCGGGCTCGTCGGCCGGTGCCTTGCCGAGATCGTCGGGCAGGACCAGCGTCTGCTCGAAGAGCCAGTCGATCCCGAGCTCGTCGGCCTCGCGGCTGCGGCGGCTGCGGGCGGCCGACTTGTGCTCGTCGATCGCCTCGGTGAGGTCGAGGTGCCCGCCGGTGATGCGCAGGCGGCGCTTACGGCGCGGGGCCTTGACCTCCTCGGGCTGCACGACGGGAGTCTGTGCGGCGACCTCGGCCTCCTGGCGGCGAGCCTCGACGATCGCCTGGTGCTCGGCGATCGCGTCGGAGAGCACGTTGGGCAGCGGCACGAGGCTGGCCTGGATCTCCTCGCAGAGGATCTGGACCTCGTACGGCGTGGCCTCGCGGACGATCTGGCGGCCGTAGACGCCGGTGAACTTGTCCCATGCCTCGGGGAACGTGCAACACGAGGTGCGCCCGCCCTCGCGGTGGGCGACCATCATCGGGCAGGCGCCCTGGTTGGAGGCGGCGAAGGCCCCCGTGATGACGGTGTTGTTGCCGAGGCCGTGCAGCATCGCCTTGCGAGTGCGCTGGGGCAGGACATCGAGGGACCGTCGAAGTTCTGCACGGGCGTGTTCGCGAGGCGTTGCCATAGGGTTCTCTCCTGTCGTCGGGACTCGGCCACCGTATGTGAGGCCGTCTTGTACGGCAACCGAACTCCTTGCCCTGAGAGGGATCTTGCAGAAGTGAAGCTCGGCGTCCACATCGGCTACTGGGGCCTCGGCCTCTCCTCCGACGACCAGCGCGAGATCGTCCAGGAGGCCGAGCGGCTCGGCTATGACTCGGTCTGGGCCGCCGAGGCCTACGGGTCTGACGCGGCGACGATCCTCGGCTGGCTGGCGGGCCTGACGTCGACGATCAAGCTCGGCGCCGCGATCTTCCAGATGCCCGCCCGCAGCGCCGCGATGACCGCGATGACCGCGGCGACGATCGACCAGCTCTCCGGCGGGCGGATGCTGCTCGGAGTCGGCTCCTCCGGCCCGCAGGTCGCCGAGGGCTGGCACGGCCAGCGCTTCGCGCGCCAGATCCAGCGCACGCGCGAGTACGTGACCGTCGTGCGGATGGCGCTCGCGCGCGAGCGGGTCGTCTTCGACGGCGAGACGCTGACGCTGCCGCTGCCCGACGGGCCCGGCAAGGCACTCAAGCTCACGATCGCGCCGGTGCAGGAGCAGATCCCGATCTACCTCGCCGCGATCGGGCCGAACAACACGCGCCTGGCCGGCGAGATCGCCGACGGCTGGATCCCGACGCTCTTCTCGCCCGAGCACGTCGCGGAGTTCCGGCCACTGCTCGAGGAGGGCGCCGCGCGCTCGGGACGCTCCCTCGAGGGCTTCGACGTAGCGCCGCAGGTCAACGTCTTCGTCACCGACGACATCGCGGCCGCGCGCGACGCCATGCGCCCCTTCATCGCGCTCTACGTCGGCGGCATGGGCTCGCGGGAGAAGAACTTCTACAACGCGCTCGTGCAGCGCTACGGCTTCGAGGACGAGGCCCGCGACGTGCAGGACCTCTACCTCGACGGCAAGCGCATGGAGGCGATGGCGCGCCTGTCGGACGAGCTCATCGACACGGTCTCGCTGTGCGGGCCGCCCGGCCACGTCCGCGAGCGCCTCGC
>DASZDB010000575.1:0-3237 GCA_035942495.1 Solirubrobacteraceae bacterium | reverse complement strand
CGCCGGCGGCGCCCGCCGCGACCGGGTCGGCGCCAGACGCGTCGGCGCGCGCCGTGGCGTCATGCGCGGCCGCCTCGGCGCGGGCGGCCGCCTGCCGAGCTCCGTCGCGCTCGGCCGCGAACACGGCGGCGGCGGCGCGCGCCTCCTCCAGGCGCGCACGGGTCGTGCGCAACCGCTGCTCAAGCGCGTCTGGATCGCTGTGGATGGCGGTGGTCGTCGCCGCAGGAGTCGCTGGCGGCGCGAGTCCGATGTGCCCTTCGCGGACGACGGGTTCGGGCAGCGGCAGGGACCGCCCGCCGATCTCGAGCGCCAGCATCTCGGCGCGACGGGTGACGGCGAAGCCGAGCGTCGCCTGCGTCGCGTCAGCGTCTGGCGGCGCCGGCAGCGCACGGTGACGGCGCTCCCGAGTTCCGTCGATGCGGACCACGAGCTGGGCGTCGAGCGCGCGGGCAGGCTCGACGTCGCGACCGAGGGCCACCGTGACGCGCACGAGCGCCGACCGCGCGCCGACCTCCACGCGCTCGCACCCGATCACCCGGCTGTCGGGGCTTGCCGGGGGAGGATCGGCTCGGGATGGCGACGCGGGCATGGACGAGCGCGTTGTACTGCAAATCTGTAGATTCCCGCAAGCTGCAAGATGCCGTGCAGCCGCCAGGAGACGCGGCGGGCGCGGCGACGGCGCTCAGATGGACGACGAGCTCGCAGCGACGGCGACGCTCGCCACGCCAGCACCGCGCCGAGTCCCGCGCAACCCGCGATGACGGGGGCGCCGCCGCGAGCGGTTCGTCCCCCGCCACTCGAACAGCTGGTATCCCACGGCGACACCGGCGGCGAGGTTCATGCGGATTCCGAGGTGCGGGTGGATGGCTGATCCACCCTGCGCGAGTCGGGTGGCCGCAACATCGGGGGCAGACCCTGAACCCGGCCCTGAACGTGTCCTGCTGCGATCGGCGCCCGCGGCGGTCGCGCGTCAGACCGCCGTGGCGCTCGACGCGACCGCGACGCAGCCGATCGCCAGCGCGACCGCGAGCACCGCGCAGCCCGCGAGCACCGGCGTCATCGAGATCCGGCGGCGGTCGGCGAGCTCGAACATGAGGTAGCCGACAATCCCACCGGCGACCAGGCCGCCGATGTGGCCGCCGATCGAGATGTTCGGGATCAGGAACGTGATGCCGAGGTTCAGCAGCAGCGTGATGCCGAGACCGGACTGCATCGGGTCGATGCCGCGCGCACGCATCGCCAGGATCGCCGCCCCCATGGCGCCGAAGACCGCGCCCGACGCGCCCACCGTCACGGCGTCCGGCGAGATCAGCAGGGCGCCGAACGAGCCGCCCAGCAGGGACACGACGTAGATGGCGGCGAAGCGCAGCTTGCCGATCTCCGGCTCGAGCAGCGTCCCGAGGAAGTACAGGAAGTACATGTTGAACGCGAGGTGCAGGATCCCCGAGTGCAGAAAGCCCGAGGTGACGATCCGCCACCACTCGCCGTCGGCGACCAAGGGCCCGTACAGCGCGCCGTTGCCGTAGACGCTGCCGCCGCGGCCGTCGAAGCCGCCGCCGCCGGCCGACATCGCGAGGAACGCGATGACGTTGATCGCGATGAGGACGTACGTCAGCTGCGGGTCGCGCCGGATCGTCGCCGCGGTGCGGACCTTCGTCTTCTGGCGCGAGCACTCCGGGCAGCGCATGCCAACGGGCGTCGGCGTCATGCAATCCGGGCAGATCGGCCGCCCGCACGACGAGCACGAGACGCCGGTCTCGCGATCGGTGTGGCGATAACAGGTCGTTGCGGTCGACGCTTCCACGGGCGATTGACGCTACCAGCCGCGACTCGGCCGCCGGCTGAGGCGGGCAGCCAGGGGCGATATCCCTACGTCATGCTTGCCGCGATGACCGGCTGGCGCGTCGGAACCTCGCTGCCGCCGAGCGGCTCGTCGGTCACGAGCACCTGCCTGACTCCCTTGAGGTCACCGGGCACGTCGACGGACGCGCGGCCCTTGCGCACCGAGAACAGCGCCTCGGTCGGCTCCGGCGCAGTGCCGTTGTCGCGATCGAGCCACACCTGGTAGATGCGTCCCTCGGGCGGAGCCGGAAGGCCCGCCACGACGAGCTTCGCGTTGTCCCCGGTGACCCGCATCGTGCACGACGCGCCGCCCGGCGCCTGGGCGCAGGCGATCGTCTTGGATGCGGTGCCGCCGTCGGGGCCACCGACGAGGACCGCGCCGCCACCGATGCCGAGCGCGAGCAGCGACGCGGCCAGCACGGCCGCCGGCCATGGGCGCAGCCACTGCAGGTTGAAGCGCCGCGACGGCTGGCGCACGATCGGCCGGTCGGCCATCGCGCCGGACGCGTCGAGCAACTCTGCCTCGGCGCGCACGACCGCCATGACGCGCGAGCGGATCTCCGGCGGAGCGCTGAGCTGCGGGACGCCGCTCAGCAGCGCATCCGAGACGAAGCTCAGCTCCTCGATCTTGGCGGTGCAGGCCGGGCAGCGCGACGCGTGGGCGGCGTAGCCCTCCCACTCGGCGTCGGGGATCGCGCGCAGCACGTAGCTGGCGGCGTCGTCGATCCGGGGGCAGGTGTCGGCGGTCATGGCATCACCTCGCGCAGCCCACCGAGCTGGGCGCGCATCTTCTCCAGGCCGAGCCTCATCCGGCCTTTGACCGTTCCAATAGGCGTATCGATCATCGTCGCAATCTCGCTCTGTGTAAAGCCGCCGAAGTACGCGAGCTCGATCACCCGCGACTGCTCGTCGGGAAGTGTCGTCAGCGCCTGGCGGATCTCCGCGGCCTCGTCGAGCCGGCCGACCTCCACTTCGGTGCGCTCGCGGGCCTCGAAGCGCTCTTCGATGCCCTCGTCGCTGGCGCGGCGGCGATCGTGGACGACCGAGCGGCGCAGCGAATCGATCGCGCGGTTGTGGACGATGCCCAACACCCACGTGCGCACGGAGCCGCGAGCGCGGTCATAGCGCGCGCCGCTGCGCCAGAGCGATAGAAAGGACTCCTGTACGACGTCCTCGGCCGCGGAGCGTGTGCCGCACATCCGGTAGGCCAGCGAGAAGGCGGCGCTGGAGTGGCGCTCGTAGACGACCTCGAACGCCTGGGCGTCGCCACGGCGCACGAGCTGCATGAGATCCTCGTCGGCGAGGTCGCGCAGCTCCGTGGGGCTGTGGTCGGCGTTCTTGCGCAGGCGTGACATGTGCCCGGTGCTACGGCGGTTCGAAACGCGCGGATCAGTC
>DASZDB010000574.1:0-2236 GCA_035942495.1 Solirubrobacteraceae bacterium | reverse complement strand
GCTGCACGATGTCGACCCCGCCGGCGAGGGCCGGCGCCAGCACGTCGGCGAGCGCGCGGCCGCCGGGCCGCAGGTCGCAGACGAGGTACAGGCGGGCTTCGCGCAGCCGCACGCGGCGGTCGTCGAGGACGGGCATCACAGCCATTGTGGCGATCGGCAGGCGTCTACACTCAAATGCATACGGGAGCCCGCCGGGCGCGGGCTGAGAGGGCGTTGGTGCCGACCGTCAACAGCTGATCCGGATCATGCCGGCGAAGCGAGGTGCAAGTGCCGCAGCAGCCAACCGCAACGACCGACGTCGCCGTCATCGGCGGGGGCGTCATCGGGCTCGCGATCGCGTGGCGCGCCGCGCAGCAGGGCCATCGCGTCTGCGTGCTCGAGCGCGGCGAGCTCGGGGCGGGCGTCTCGCACGTCGCGGCGGGCATGCTCGCCCCCGTCACGGAGGCCGACGCCGGCGAGCTGGCGCTGCTGGCGCTGGGGCTGCGCAGCGCGCGCGCCTGGCCGGACTTCGCCGCGGAGCTCGAGCAGGCCGCGGGCGCCGACCCGGGCCTACGGCGCAGCGGCGCGCTCGTCGTCGCGCGCGACCGCGACGAGGCCGAGGCGCTCGACCGCGAGCTCGCACTGCGCATCGAGCTGGGCCTCGGCGTGGTGCGCCTGCTGCCGAGCGCCGCACGGCGCCTTGAGCCCGCGCTCGCGCCGACCGTTCGTCTCGCGCTCGACGTGCCGGGCGATCACTCCGCCGACCCGCGCGCGCTCGTCCTCGCACTGGCGCAGGCCGCGCGGCGCGCCGGCGCGACGCTGCGCACGAGCGCGCGCGTCGAGCGCATCGAGTCCAGCGGCGGCGTCGTCACCGGCGTCGGCCTCGCGGGCGGGGAGGTTCTCCGGGCCGCGCACATCGTCGTCGCGGCCGGCGCCTGGAGCGCCGCCGTGGACGGATTGCCGCGGATCCCGCTGCGCCCCGTCAAGGGTCAGATCCTGCGCCTGCGCGATCCCGCCGGGGCCGGGCTGACGCAGCGCATCGTGCGCTTCGAGGGCGGCTATCTCGTGCCGCGCGGCGACGGGCGCTACGTACTCGGCGCGACGATGGAGGAGCGCGGCTTCGACACGACCGTCACCGCCGGCGGCGTCTACGAGCTCCTGCGCGATGCGGGTGAGCTCGTGCCCGGCGTGCACGAGATGGTCCTCGAGGAGGTGTCCGCGGGGCTGCGTCCGGCGACGCCCGACAACGCGCCGGTGCTCGGCCCGGCCGAGGAGCTTGCGGGCCTGCACTGGGCGACCGGCCATCACCGCAACGGGATCCTGCTCACGCCCGTGACGGCCGAGATCGTGGTCGCCGGGCTGCACGACGGCGCCGAAGCGCCGGTCGCACCCGCATTCGCGGCGGCGCGCTTCGGACGGGTGACGGCATGATCTTCGTCAACGGCGAGCCCGTCGACACGGTGCAGCCGCCGACGATCCGCGACGTCCTCGTCGGCCGCGGGATCGATCCCGACACGGCCGGGATCGCGGTCGCCGTCGATGCCGAGGTCGCTCGCCGCGGCGTGTGGCGGACGCGCACGCTCGACGAGGGTGCCCGCGTCGAGATCGTGCGGGCGGTGCAGGGCGGATGACCGCGCAGCCGCACGCCAACGGGCGAACCGGACGAACGGCCGCCAAGCCGCTGCAGATCGCCGGCCGGACCTTCACCTCGCGGCTGCTGCTCGGCACCGGCGGCTTCACCCGGATGGAGACGCTCGGCGACGCGATCGACGCGAGCGAGACCGAGCTCGTCACCGTGGCGATGCGCCGCGTCGACGCCTCCGCCGAGGGTTCGCTGCTGGACGTCATCCGCGGCCGCGGCGTCGACGTCCTGCCGAACACCGCCGGCTGCTTCACCGCCCGCGATGCGGTCCTGACCGCCCAGCTCGCGCGCGAGGCGCTCGGCACCGACTGGGTCAAGCTCGAGGTCATCGGCGACGAGCGCACGCTGCTGCCCGACGCGCCGGAGCTGCTCGTCGCCGCCGAGCAGCTCGTCGACGACGGCTTCGTCGTGCTGCCCTACACGAGCGACGATCCCGTCCTCGCGCGCCGCCTGGAGGACGTCGGCTGCGCGGCCGTCATGCCGCTCGGCTCGCCGATCGGCAGCGGCCAGGGGATCGCGAACCCCGCGAACCTCACGCTCATCGTCGAGGCGGCGGGTGTCCCGGTGATCCTCGACGCCGGCGTGGGGACCGCGTCGGACGCGGCGCTCGCGATG
>DASZDB010000573.1:0-2476 GCA_035942495.1 Solirubrobacteraceae bacterium | reverse complement strand
CAAGGGCACGAACTTCGTCGACATCCGCGACGCCGGCGATCCCGTCGAGCTCGCCGCGCTCTACGACGCCGAGGGCGCGGACGAGCTCGTCTTCCTCGACATCACGGCGACGAGCGACAAGCGCGATACCGTCGTCGAGCTCGCGCGGCGGGTCGCCGACGAGTGCTTCATCCCGTTCACGATCGGCGGCGGGATCCGCTCGGTCGACGACGCGCAGGGCGTGCTCGACGCCGGCGCCGACAAGGTCGCCGTCAACTCGGCGGCGGTCGCGCGGCCGGAGCTCATCAGCGAGCTGGCCGACGTGTTCGGCGCGCAGTGCGTGGTGCTGGCGATCGACGCGAAGGCCCGCCGCGACGCTGCGGGGTGGGAGGTGTTCGTCGCCGGCGGCCGCACCGCCACCGGCATCGACGCCGTGCAGTGGGCGCGCGACGGCGTGCGGCGCGGCGCCGGCGAGATCCTCCTGACGAGCATGGACCGCGACGGCACGAACGACGGCTACGACCTCGAGCTCACGCGCGCGGTCGCCGAGGCCGTTCCCGTGCCGGTGATCGCCTCGGGCGGGGCGGGCACGCTGGAGCATCTCGCCGCGGCGCTGGACGCCGGCGCCGACGCCGCGCTGGCCGCCTCGATCTTCCACTACGGCACGTTCCGGGTGCGCGACGCCAAGGAGCACCTCGCGGCGGCGGGGATCGCCGTCCGCCACGCCTGACGGCGCGTACGATCTGGCGATGTCGACCCCGGAGCGGGAGCCGGAGCTGACACGGCGCCGGGTGGTGGGCCGCGGTCTCGCCGGCGCGCTCGTCCTCGTGACCGGCGGCTGCGGCTCACAGCGCGATCGTGCCACGAGCACCGTGGCGACGACGCCGCGGACGACCACCGTCCCGCCGCCGAAGCGCCGCCGCGCGCTCAGCCCGCTGAAGGAGCTCGCGCGCGATGTGCGCGGGCCGGTGCGACAGCCGCGGTCGTCCGCGGCGCTGGTGTTCAACGAGCGGTTCGCCGAACGCCGCCCGCGGGTGGTGGTGCAGCCGCGCGACGTGCGCGACGTCCAGCAGGCGGTCCGCTGGGCGCAGCGCCACGACGTCGCGCTGACGGTCCGCTCCGGCGGACACAGCTACGAGGGCTACTCCTCGATCGACGGCGGGCTGGTGCTCGACCTGCGGCGGCTGCGGGCGGTGCACGTGACACGCGGCCGCGCCCTCGTCGGCGGCGGCGCTCAGGTGATCGACGTGCACGCACAGCTCGCGCGCCGCAACGCCACGCTGCCGACCGGCTCGTGCCCCTCCATCGGGGTGGGCGGCCTGACGCTGGGCGGCGGGTTCGGGCTCTCTGGCCGGGCGCACGGGCTCACGTGCGACAACGTGACGGGGCTGACGATCGTGACGCCGGACGGGCGCCTGCGGCGCTGCGACGCGCGGTCGCACGAGGATCTCTTCTGGGCCTGCCGCGGTGGAGGCGGAGGCAACTTCGGCGTCGTCACGAGCTTCGAGTTCAAGACGCACCCCGCCCGCCGGGGCGCATGGTTCGCGATCTCGTGGCCGTGGGGACAGGCCGATGCCGCGCTCGCCGCGTGGCAGCGCGTCGCGCCGCACACCGCGAACGCCCTCACCTCGGTGCTGGACCTCGGGTCGCACGCCGGGGCGCCGTCGATCGGTGCCCGCGGCCAATACCTCGGTCGCGAGTCGCAGCTGCGCGCCCTGCTGCGGCCGCTGACCGAGGTGGCGGGAGCCGCCCTCGCCACCGGCTCGGAGGGGTCGTTCGCGCTGGCGAAGCGCTGGGCGGGGTGCGCCGATCTCGGCCGCGGCGCGTGCGACACGACCGGCGCCTCGCAGCCGACGGCGCGGTTCGCCGCCGGCTCCGCCTACGTCGAGCGAGCCCTCGACGCGCAGGGGCGCGCGGCGATCCTCAGCGCAGTCGAGCGTCCCCACCCGGGCGCCGGGATGCTCATCCTCGATGCCTACGGCGGGGCGATCAACGACGTCGCGGCGGACGCGACGGCCTTCGTGCACCGCTCGCCATTGTTCAGCGTGCAGATCCTCACGTACTTCGGCCCGGAAGGCATCGACGCCGCGATGAGCTGGAAGCGCAGCGTCGAGCGCCGGCTGCGGCCGCACGCCTCCGGCGCGGCGTACCAGAACTACATCGATCGAGACCTCCGTGGCTGGCAGCAGGCCTACTACGGGCGCAACCTGCCGCGCCTGCGCGAGATCCGCGCGCACGTGGACCCCGAGAACCTGTTGCGCTTCCCGCAGAGCATCCGCTGAGCGCTGATGTCAGCGCCGCCGTGTGTGCGTGTGGCAGTGGTTGTGGCGCAGGACGATCGTCCTGCCGCGCACCTCGTAGACGTGCCGGTGCTCGTGGCAGCCGCGCCGGGAGCCGACCTGCCCGCTGTGGCGGTGGCCGTGCCGGTCGAAGCGGTACTTCAGCCGGCGCTCACGCCGCGCGCTCGCGCGCGCCCGGGCCCGCTGCGCCGCCTGCC
>DASZDB010000572.1:0-3668 GCA_035942495.1 Solirubrobacteraceae bacterium | reverse complement strand
GAGGCCGAGGCCGCCACGGCCGCGGCGACCGCCGCCGAGGCCGAGGCGGCCGAAGCCGCCAAGCAGTCGGCCGCGCCGGACCCCGAGACCACGAAGACGCACGCCCGCGGCGGCGGCGATCGCCAGGCCGCGGAGGCCGAGGTCGCCGAGGCGGTGCAGAAGGCCGGGCGCCCGCAGCCCGACGCCGTCGTGCCGCAGGCCTCCAACACGGAGGTGGCACCCGCCAACAAGGACAACGTGACCGGCACGTCGCCCGATCCCGCGCCGCCGGCCGAGGACCTCACGCCCGACCCCGCGTCGCCGCCGGTCGCGCCCGGCGACGAGGCCGCCGCCAAGCCGGCGCGCCGCCGCAAGAAGAAGCCGCCGACGGAGGCCCAGAAGGACGCCGCCACCGAGCCCGCCGCCACGGAGCCGGTCGTCGAAGTACCCGCCGCCGCGTCGGCCCAGGCCACCGCATCCGAGACGGAGGAAGCCCCCAGTGAGTGACATCAGCGCCAAGGACGTCAAGGCCCTGCGCGAGCTGACCGGCGCAGGCATGATGGACTGCAAGCGCGCCCTGCAGGAGACCGGCGGCGACATGGACGCCGCGGTCGAACTGCTGCGCGTGCAGCTCGGCAACAAGATCGGCAAGCTCGCCGGCCGCGCCGCGACCGAGGGCACCGTGCAGTCCTACATCCACGCCAACGGCAAGGTCGGCGTCCTCGTCGAGGTCGACTGCAACACCGACTTCGTCGCGCGCAACGACGAGTTCGTCGCGTTCGCCAAGGACGTCGCGATGCACGTCGCCGGCTCGCCCGCCACGCGCTACGTCTCCGAGGAGGAGATCCCCGCCGAGGCGCGAGAGGCCGAGCTGCGGGTCTTCGAGGGTCAGGCCGCCGACAAGCCGGAGAACGTGCGCGCGAAGATCGCCGAGGGCAAGCTGCGCAAGTGGATGGAGGAGACCGTCCTGCTGCACCAGCCGCACATCAACGCCGACAAGTTCGACGGCAAGACGATCGAGGACCTGCGCGCCGACCTGTCGAGGAAGACCGGCGAGAACGTCGTCGTCCGGCGCTTCACCCGGTTCGCGGTCGGCGAGTAGGCTCGGCGGCATGGTCCGGCGATGAGCTCAGCGGCGGAGCCCGCCTTCAAGCGGGTCCTGCTCAAGCTGTCGGGTGAGGCGCTCATGGGCGACCTCGAATACGGCACCGATCCTGAGCGGGTCAGCACGATCGCCGCGCAGATCGCGGGTGTGCACCGCAGCGGCGTCGAGATCGCCATCGTCGTCGGCGCGGGCAACATCTACCGCGGCCTGAAGGGCGCGGCCGCCGGGATGGACCGCGCGACGGCCGACTACATGGGCATGATGGCGACCGTCCTCAATGCGTTGACGATGCAGGACGCGCTGGAGAGGGCGGGCGCCGACACCCGTGTGCAGTCGGCGATCACGATCTCCGAGGTCGCCGAGCCCTACATCCGCCGCAGGGCGATGCGCCACCTCGAGAAGGGGCGGATCGTGATCTTCGCCGCCGGCACCGGCAACCCGTTCTTCACGACCGACACGGCGGCCGCGCTGCGCGCGGTGGAGATCCACGCCGAGGCGATCCTCATGGCCAAGAACGGCGTCGAGGGCGTGCTCACGGGCGACCCGAAGATCGACTCCGACGCGACGCTCATCCGCGAGATCAGCCACATGGATGCGCTGCGCCGCGGCCTGCGGGTAATGGACTACACGGCGCTGACGCTCTGCGCGGAGAACCACATGCCGCTGTATGTGTTCAACATGAACGACGAGCGCAACATCGAGCGGATAGTGTCCGGCGAACGGGTGGGAACGGTGGTGGTCACGCGAGATGAGTGAGCTGATCGACGAACTGCTTCAGGACGCGGGGGAACGAATGAGCAAGTCCGTCGACGCGACGAACCACGAGTTCTCCTCCGTGCGCACCGGGCGCGCCAGCCCGGCGCTCCTGGACCGCGTGCACGTCGACTACTACGGGACGTCGACGCCGCTCAAGCAGCTGGCCACGATCAACGCCGCGGAGGCCCAGCTGCTGACCGTCCAGCCCTACGACAAGTCCTCGATGAAGGCGATCGAGAAGGGCATCACGGAGGCCAACCTCGGCCTGACGCCGAGCAACGACGGCAACATCATCCGGCTCGTCATCCCGCAGCTCACCGAGGAGCGCCGGCGTGAGTTCGTGAAGATGGTGCGCCACATCGCCGAGGAGGGCCGGATCGCGATCCGCAACGTGCGCCGCGACGTCATGCACGACCTGCGCGAGCTCAAGGACGGCGGCGACGTCGGCGCTGACGAGGAGCACCGCGCCGAGACGGCCCTGACGAAGCTCACGAACGACAAGATCGCCGAGCTCGACACGCTGCTGAAGGGCAAAGAGGAAGAGATCCTCGAGGTCTGAGGTGGTTCCTCCGGAGGGACCACTGGTGGCCGAGCGCGGCGAGGCGGCGCGCTACGTCGCGATCATCACCGATGGCAACGGGCGCTGGGCGAAGTCGCGCGGCCTGCCCACGCTCGAGGGCCATCGCGCCGGCGCCGACAACCTCAAGGCGCGCCTGCGCGACGCCGGCGAGCTGGGCGTGCTCGAGCTGACGGTCTACTCGTTCTCGACGGAGAACTGGTCGCGACCGGAGGAGGAGGTCAGCGGCCTGATGGCGATGTTCGCCGAGCGGATCGTCGAGGAGACCCCGGAGCTGCACGACAGCGGCGTGCGGATGCGCTTCGTCGGGCGCCGCGAGGGCGTCGACCCCACGCTCGTCGAGCAGATGGCGCGGGCGGAGTCGCTGACCGCCGCCAACGACAAGATCACGCTCTACGTCGCGTTCAACTACGGCGGCCGCGCGGAGATCGTCGACGCTGCCAAGCGCTTCGAGGGCGGCGACGAGGACGACTTTCGCCAGCTGCTGTACGCGCCCGAGATGCACGACCCCGACCTCATCATCCGCACGAGCGGCGAGAAGCGGCTGAGCAACTACCTCTTGTGGCAGTCGGCGTACTCCGAGCTCGTCTTCACCGACCAGCTGTGGCCCGACTTCGATCGCCGCGACTTCGAGGCGGCGATGATGGAGTACAGCGCGCGCCGCCGGCGCTTCGGAGGCCGCTGATGGCCGCCCGCCCGCCCGCCCGCGGCCGGTGGTGCGGGGCGAACGGCGCGGCCGGTCGCCGGTGGCGGCCATCAGCGGCCCCCGAAGCGCCGGCGCCGCGCGCTGTACTCCATCATCGCGGCCTCGAAGTCGCGGCGGTCGAAGTCCGGCCAGAGCTCGTCGGTGAAGACGAGCTCGGAGTAGGCCGACTGCCACATGAGGTAGTTGCTCAGGCGCTTCTCGCCGCTCGTGCGGATGATGAGATCGGGGTCGTGCATCTCGGGCGCGTAGAGCAGCGCGCGGAAGTCGTCCTCGTCGCCGCCCTCGAAGCGCTTGGCGGCGTCGACGATCTCCGCGCGGCCGCCGTAGTTGAAGGCGACGTACAGCGTGATCTTGTCGTTGGCGGCCGTCAGCGTCTCGGCCCAGCCCATCTGCTCGACGAGCTTGGGATCGACGCCCTCGCGGCGCCCGACGAAGCGCATCCGCACGCCGCTGTCGTGCAGCTCGGGTGTCTCCTCCACGATCCGCTCGGCGAACATCGCCATCAGGCCGCTGACCTCCTCCTCCGGCCGCGACCAGTTCTCCGT
>DASZDB010000571.1:0-4609 GCA_035942495.1 Solirubrobacteraceae bacterium | reverse complement strand
CCACTCGAGGCCCTCGAGCGACCTGGGGCCCGGAGCAACCGACGCGCGACTCACTGGCCCCGCCTCCGATGCGCGGCGTACGCCACGGCAACAACAGAGCACTCATCTGGCCCGCCCTCCAGCGCAGAGGCTCTCCCAGCTGCCCTTCGTCCGGCAGCACAGTGAGCCGCCCGACCCGTTTCGATCCTTCCCCCGTCTCTCCTGAACATGCGCCCGCGTCCTGCGAAGAAGCTCCTTCCGGCCCCGGGGTGCCCCTGCTGATGCTCAGCCTTCCCCAAGGACTGCATGACCACCATCACGGAACACGTGGAGGGAGGGTGGTCATGCAGATCGCCGGGGCCAAAGGCGCGCATTTGCAGGGGCAACCCGGGGCCGGCCCCAGACTGACGTTGATGGGTTTGGTGAGGGGTTCTGTCTGGGGTTTCGTCTGGGGCCAAAGTGCGTCCCACCGACGCCGATCGCGATGCTGCCTTAGCCGCGATCAAGCTCCCCGCGCGGTGCTGACTTCGACACAGCTCCATGTCCACTGATCGAACCAGCGCCCGTAAAGCGGGCAACCACCGCGCTACTCCTGCGGGCCACGGAGGCGCAGCGACGGCGCCCCGAGCGTCCCTCGGCGAACGCGATCGTGGCCTCCGCGCGCAATGAATTTTGGACTTTGGTACCCGCTTGGTACCTTCGCGCTCCGCCCGAACCTCCTGCAAATCGGCATAAACCGGCGCCTTGCAGGGACTTCAACGAGGGTGAGCGACGGGACTCGAACCCGCGGCCGCCTGGACCACAACCAGGAGCTCTACCAACTGAGCTACGCCCACCGCGCGACCCTGAATCTAGCAGCGGGCAGAACCCCTGCGATCATCCCTTCGATGAGCTTCGAACTCGGCGATCCCGTCCCGGCCTTCACGCTGGACGACACCGAGGGCAGCGCGCACGCCATGCCCGCCGACCCCGCGCCGCCCGCAACGGTGCTCGTCGTGACGTGCAACCACTGCCCGTACGTCGTCGCGTGGAACCCGCGCCTGCGCGCGGTCGCCGAGGACTATGCGACGCGCGACGTGCGCTTTCTGGCGATCAACGCCAACGACCCCACACGCTATCCCGCCGACTCCCCCGCCGCGATGAAGCGCTTCGTCGCCGACCAGAACTGGCCGATCCCCTACCTCTACGACAAGTCTCAGGACGTCGCGCGTGCGCTCGACGCGCAGGTCACCCCGCACGTGTTCGTGCTCGACGGCGAGCAGCGCCTGCGCTACCGCGGCGCGCCCGACGCCGATCACCGCGATCCCGCCCAGGACGCGCGCTACCTGCGCGACGCGCTCGACGCGATCCTCGCCGGCGAGAAACCGGCCACCAGCGACACCCGCCCGCGCGGTTGCTCGGTCAAGTGGAGAAGCTGACGGCGCCGCCCACCCCGCCAAGCGGTGTGTCGATCCGCGCACGGGGAGCGATACGCATTCGCCACACGGCTCGGCGCGGGCCTTAGCCACGGAGCGCACCGCGGGCCGCGAGCTTTCGCCAACCGGCCGAAGGTGGGCGCCCCTCGCGCGATTGGCGTTGCCCGCAGTGCGGCCTCTCCCCCGCCGACAAGGACAAGCTGCTGCTCGCCACCGCAGGGATGATCGCCGCGACCGGCGCGCGGCTCAACCATCCCGAGACGGTCGCGCTGCTGTCCTGCTGGGTCATCGAGGGCGCGTGCGACGGGCGCTCGGTCGCCGAGCTCATGGAGGACGGGCGCCGCGTGCTCATGCGCGCCGAGATCATGGACGGCGTGGCCGAGATGGTCGCCGAGGGTCCAGGTCGAGGCGAGCTTCCGCGACGGGCGCAAGCTCGTCACGCTGCACGAGCCCGTCACATGATCCCGGCGAGCTGCGCGCGGGCGCCGGCGCGGTCGAGCTCAACGCGGGCCGCGAGCGCGGCTGGCACGGTTCAGCGGCGCAGCTCGCGGACGTGGAGGCGGCGCACGCCGGCCTGTGGATACCGTGGTCGCGGCACGTCGCGGAGGGTGTCGCCGACGGGGCTCCTCCGGGCGCCTGAGCTCAGGGCGTCGTCGTCTGGATCTTCACGGAGTTCGAGTTGGCCGAGCCACCCTTCGCGCTCGCCGACGCACCGGCGCCGCCCTGGGCGCTCGTGCCGCCGGCGCCCGCCTTGGCGGACTCGCCCGGAGCCCCCTTGGCCGTCACCGAACGGCCCTTGACCGAGCGGCCGGACTGAACGATCACGCTGCGGGTCGACTTCCTCTTCTTCTTAGCGGTCATCGGCTGGGTCTTTCGGGTCGAGGGGGTTGGGGCGGCCGTTGCGGCGACCGAAGGCTGCGGCGCCACATGGGATGCGGCGGGCACGCCGGGCGGTGATTGCGCGTTCGTGCCGCTGCGAGATTCGGCGGT
Source organism: Solirubrobacteraceae bacterium (assembly GCA_035942495.1). Taxonomy (GTDB): domain Bacteria; phylum Actinomycetota; class Thermoleophilia; order Solirubrobacterales; family Solirubrobacteraceae; genus CADCVQ01. The sequence goes on along the minus strand of DASZDB010000571.1, from coordinate 2,225 downwards.
GAGGGCGGCTACAGCGAGCGCTGCCACGACCGCTGCGGCGAGGACCAGCAGAGCGGGGACGAGCTTGCTCTGGTGAAGGATGCGCGCTTCCACGGTCGCCTTTGTCCGAAACGACGGACACAGGCAGCGTACATGAGCCCACCGATGCGGCCGGGGCGACGGCGGCGACTCCCGCCGAGCCCGTTGGCTCAGCGAGAGTCGCGCTTGATCAGGTCGGACGCGCGATCTTGCAGTAGTAGCTGCCCGAGCCGCTCGCCGAGAGCACCCGCCAGCGGAACGTGCCGGCGGGTCCGGTGTAGCTGACGTTCTCCGTCGATCCCGAGCTCACCGAGCGCGCGACGGTCGTCCAGGAACCCGACGCGTCGAGCCGCTTGAGGTACAGGTCGAAGTTCGCGCTGGAGGGGCCGGTGAGGCAACCGAGGTGCTGGCCGCTCGTCGTGGTCGTGTAGTCGATGCTGTGCCCCTCGCCTTGGGCGAGCGTGCCCTGAAACAGCGTCGCCGTAGAGCAGCTGGTCGCCGGGGCCGGGGTGGGTTCCGGGGCCGGGGCCGGCATCGGTGCCGGTACCGGCGCCGTTGTCGTGGAACTCACCGGCGTCGGGTTCGGGTAGTTCGGGTTCGCGACGATCGTGTCGCGGTCACGACAGGGCGGCGCGTCCGCGTAGCCCGAACGGTTGATGCACAGGTTGACGAGCTCGGCCTGCTTGGTCTGGTCCCATGTGTTGAAGAAGTCGGCGTGCAGCGTGCTCGCCGCGCCGGACGAGAGCGTCACGTCGGAGCCGCCGTTGGACGGGAAACGGAACGCCTGCACGATGCGCGGCATCGGATACGGGTGCGTCGACGGGCAGACATTGCTCGTCGTCGTGTACGCGACGTGGCTCCTGTGGTCGGCGCTGTCGAGCACCGGCTTTCCACTTGAGTCGAGCTTCACGCACTGCGGGAAGGCGAGCCGGAACTCCAGGCGGTTGCGGCCGTTTGCGTCGATGTTCGTGCAGTTGGGGATGTTGACGGTCGGCTTCGAGTCACCACAACGCCACCCGTTGAGCTGGCCCAGGTGCGCCGGAGGATCGTCGATGTCGACGAGCATCCTCAGACCGGCCGGGATCGGCTTGATCTTGGTGCGGTCGATCTGGCCGTTGTTGAAGTAGATGGGGTTCTTGCCCGTCTTCGGGTTCTCCCCGAAGTTGCCGGGCAGGAGCTTCTTGCCGTTCTCGTAGAGCATCGGGAACCAGTAGGCCGCGCGGTCGGCGTGGTTGTCGCACGTCGTGCCCGGCTGCGGCGCGGCGCGCAGCGAAGTGTCCGTCGAGTCAAACCGCGTCGTCGTGTTGCCGAGGAAGACGTGCTCGTGGGCCGCGCCCTGCTTTCCGAAGTGGACGATCGGGTCGTCGTGGGACGTGTGCGAGACGGCGCACTGGACCTCCAACAGCGGCGCGGTGGAATCGGCGGATGCGGTGGGAGCGCCCGGGAGCAGCATCGCCGCACACAGCACGGCGAGTGGCAGCGTCTTGCGCCGGCCGGGGATGAAGGGCGACTGGGTGGGAGTGCGGGCGCAGTTGATCATGCGCTGCAGGTCGACCGTCCACGCCGGATGGACGAGGCAGAGCCCGCTGAGCTGGCCGCATGGCCTAGCCGTTTGACCTACACAACAGCGCTCTGTCTAGATGCGTCCAGTTGCGGCACGGGCGCCCGCCGGCCCGGCGGCCGCGGCACTTGCCGTCGCCCGTGGGTTCGCGGCCGGAGCAGAGCAGCGGCTCGTCAGGCCTCTCATGCTGGTTTCACGTTCGTGGGTAGGACCACAAGACCGATCCCGAGGCGAGGAGCTGCTCATGACGTTGTCGGTGTTGATGTACGCGATGATGATGGCGACGTTCGTGGCGCTGGCGGGCGTTCTTGTTTTCGACGCAGTCAGCGCCGTGCTGCGATGGTCCGCGGCCCGAGCGGCCCGAGCCGCCCGATCGGGCGCCGCGGCACCTCGGGGCTCGAGCGCTTCCGGCGCGCGTGGCGCGCGAGTTGCGTCCACGACGTTGTAGGCCACCAGCAACGCAGGGTTTCGTGAGTACCCCGACCTGGACTCGAACCAGGGACCTGCGGATTAGAAGTCCGCTGCTCTATCCAGCTGAGCTACCGGGGCACGCGCCGGACGCTGCCGGCGATCGGGATGGCCGGATTCGAACCGACGACCCCCGCGTCCCAAACGCGGTGCTCTACCAGGCTGAGCTACATCCCGT
>DASZDB010000570.1:0-3438 GCA_035942495.1 Solirubrobacteraceae bacterium | reverse complement strand
CGCCAACAGCGCCGGCATCGAGGCGCGCTGCCGCGTCCTCGGCGCGCCCGCGACCCGCGTGGTGCGGCTGGGCAGCGACCTCCCCGCGGGACGCGCGGCGCCCTACGCGGCGCCGACGGTCGTCACGACGGGCCACGTCATCGCCCGCAAGCGCCACGCCGACGTGCTGCGCGCGGTCGCGCTGCTGACCGATCGCCATCCGGCGCTGCGCTACCTCGTGATCGGGGACGGGCCGCAGCTGCCGGCGCTGCGCGCGCTGGCGAGCGAGCTCGGCGTCGTCGACCGCCTCGACCTCGCCGGCCAGCTGCCCGGCGACGCGGCGCTGGCGCGGACCCGCCGGGCGACGCTGTTTGCGATGCCGTCGACGAACGAGGCGTTCGGCGTCGCGTACGTCGAGGCGATGGCCGGGTGGCTGCCGGCGATCGCCGCGGCCGGGGAGCCCGGGCCGCAGGAGATCGTGGCGGCGGGCGCCGGCGGCGCGGACGGTGCCGGCGCCGGCATGACGCTCGTGCCGCCCGGCGACGCATCGGCGCTCGCCGCCGCGATCGACGCGCTGCTGGCCGACGGTCACGCGTTGCGCGAGGCGGGCGAGCAGGCCCGCGCCACGGTCGAGCGCGCGTTCTCCTGGAGCGCATGCGGCGCGGCGACCGTCGCCGCGTACGGGGCCGCACTGACATGACGCCGGTGAAGCCCGTCCTGTTCGTCACCAATCACGTGCCGCCCGAACGCGTCGGCGCGTTCGCGGCGCTGCACCGCCGCGTGCCGATCGAGCTCGCGCTGTTCGGCGGGCGCTCGATCCACGCGACCGAGAGCGTCGGCGACCCCGGCGTGCCGCATCGCCGGGTCCAGCAGAGGGACATCCGCGCGCTGGCCGCATCCCGGCGCTACGCGGCCGTCGTGTGCGGGACCGTCGGGCGCGTGGCGCTGCCGGCCGCGTTCGCCGGTGCGCGCACGGCCCGGACCCCGTTCGTCCTGTGGAGCGCGCTGTGGGCCCATCCGCGCACCGCCGCCCATCTCCTCGCCGGCGCGCCGCTGATGATCGCGCTCTACCGCGCCGCGGACGCGGTCGTCGCCTACGGGCCGCACGTGGCCGCCTTCGCGCGCGCTCACGGCGCACGCAACGTGCACGTCGCGCCGCAGGCGGTCGACAACGCGTTCTGGGGCGAGCCGCTGGCGCCGGAGCGCCGCTCTTCGTTCCTTACGGCGTTTCTCGGAAGGCCAAGCCGGGCAAAAGGCGCAACGGTGCTGGTTGATGCCTGGCGAGAGTCAGGTCTCAACGCATCAGCCGCCGCGCTCGTCCTCGTCGGTGCGGGAACCGGGCCCCCTCGGATCCCCGCCGGCGGCGCGGTGGCCTTCGTCGGGCCACAGCCGCCCGACCAGGTCCGCAACTTCCTGGCCGCCGCAGACGTTTGCGTCATACCGTCCATCCGGACACGCGGCTTCCGGGAGCCGTGGGGCCTGGTCGCCAACGAAGCCATGAACCAGTCGACACCCGTCATCGCGAGCGAAGAGGTCGGCGCGGTCGCCGGCGGCCTCGTCCGCCACGAGCGCAACGGCCTCGTCGTACCGGCCGGCGACGTGCCCGCGCTGGCCGCCGCTCTGCGCCGCCTGCACGACGACCCCGCGCTGCGCGCCGAGCTCGGCGCCAACGCCCGGCGCGACGTCGCGGCGTACACGTTCGAGGCGTGGGCCGCCGGCTTTGCGGGCGCCCTGAGCTCGGTCCGGCCGCGGCCGTCCTCGCTACGGTGAACCGGACGATGCGCCGGCTCATCCTCCTCACGACGCTCGCCCTGCTTGCCGTCGCGGCGACCGGTCCGCCCGCGCTCGGCTCCGGGCTGGACGTCATTCGCGACTGCACGGACGACGAGGTCATGTCCAAGACCTACACCCAGAAGGAGTACCGCGACGCGCTGCGCGAGCTCGCGGGCGACAGCGACCAGTACGGCAACTGCCGCAGCGTCATCCAGCGCGCCCAGGCCGCGGCCGCCGCGGGCAAGAAGAAGTCCGGCGGGGGGGACGCGGGAACGGGCCCGGCCGGCTCGTCCACGGGCGGCGGACCGAGCGGCGGGGCGGGGGCGATTGGCAGCGCGCCGGCCGCCGAGCAGCTGCAGCAGGCCACTGCGGCCGAGCGCGACGCCGTCGAGGGGGCGCGCAAGGCCGCCCCCGGCGCCGTCTCGCTGGACGACGCGGCGGTGGACACCGCGAAGGTCGGCACGGCCCCCGGCCTGAGTCAGTCCGCCGACCTGCCGACGCCGCTTGCGATCATGCTCGCGTTGCTGCTCGCCGGGGCGCTCGCCGTCGTCGGCCTGCGGGTACGACGCCTTGTCAACGCACGCCGCGCTTGACGATCGGGGCCGGCTCGGCGCGCTGAGCGTGCCGACGCCCGCCGTCCAGCCGCTGCTGACGGTGGGCCTGGCGGCGATCGTGTGCGCGGTCGCGTTCAGCGCCGACGGCGGACTGAACGTCGGCCGCACGACGCCCGCCGAGATCGGCCTCGTGCTCGGCGGCGGCCTCACCGTGGCCGGCGCACTGCTGCTGGCGCCGCGCCGCGAGCGGCTGTGGGGCGCCGCGCCGCTCGCGCTGTTGCTCGCGCTGGCCGCGCTCACCGCGCTCTCGATCACATGGGGCGCGAACCCGTCTGAGGCGTACGTCGAGGCGAACCGCACGTTCGCCTACGTTGCGGTGTTCGCCGCAGCGGTGGCGCTCGCGCACAGCGTGCCGGGCCGCTGGAGCGCGGTGCTCGGCGCGATCACGCTGTCGGCGATCGCGCTCAGCGCCTACGCCGTGCTCACGAAGGTCTTCCCCGGCGCGCTGAACCCCGACGAGATCTACGCCCGCCTGCGCGAGCCGTTCGGGTACTGGAACAGCGTCGGCCTGGCTGCCGCGCTCGGCGTGCCGGGCTGCCTGTGGCTCGGCACGCGGCGCTCCGGCCACCAGGCGCTCAACGCGCTCGCCTACCCGGCGCTCGGGCTGCTCGTCCTGACGATGCTGCTGTCGTTCTCGCGCGGCGCGGTCCTGGCGGCGGTGCTCGGCGCCGCGTTCTGGTTTGCCACCGTCCCGCGGCGCCTGCGCGGCGCAGCGGTGCTCATCGCGGGCGCGGCGGGCGGCGGCGTGATGGCGCTGTGGGCGTTCTCGCAGAACGCGCTGACCGACGACCGCGTCCCGGTCGACCTGCGCAACCAAGCGGGGCTGCAGCTCGGCCTGCTGGTGCTCGTCATGCTCGCGCTGCTGACCGCCGCCGGTCTCGCGGTCGGCTTCGCGCGCGCGGCGCACACGCCGACCCTGCACCAGCGCGACCGCGCCGGCGTCGCGCTGCTGGTCGCGCTGGCGCTCATCCCGGTCGGCGCACTCGTCGCGCTGTCCGTCGGCGACCGCGGGCTGACGGGCTCGATCTCGGCGCGCTGGAACCAGCTCACGAAGGTCGGCGCCCCGCTTCCG